>NZ_WIWL01000021.1:0-6056 GCF_009600105.1 Pseudomonas sp. FSL R10-0056 | reverse complement strand
CTCCACCCGGCGCCGGCAGGCCCAGCACACAGCCATGCCGGCAAGCGTCAACAGCAGCCACAATGCTGCACCTCGTAGATCGTTAGCGAGCAAATGCCCCAGCACCGGTACCAGGGTGGTGAGTGTCAGCCCGCTGAGCAAACCATAAAACACTGCCATCCAGACATAACGATGCAGCACGGGCGCGTCGTCGCCCAACAGTTCTAACAAGGGTTTCAGCATGACGGCACCGCCAGTTCTGCAGAGAATGAGTAGTCGCCCTGCGCCCACAGGCGGGCATAAAGGCCCTTGCGGGCAAGCAGTTCGCCGTGGGTGCCCTGCTCGTGAATCGTGCCGTTGTCGAGCACGATGATCTGGTCTGCGTGCATCACGGTGTCGAGCCGGTGCGCGATGACCAGCAAGGTGCGGCCGCCGGCAAAACGCGAGAGTGCATCCTGGATGGCCACTTCACTTTCGGCATCCGCCGCCGCCGTGGCCTCGTCGAGCACCAGCACGGGCGGATCGAGCAACACGGCACGGGCGATGCTCACCCGCTGCAACTCACCGCCGGAAAACTGCGCATCCTCACCCACCACCGAGTCATAGCCACGCGGCAGGGCAACAATGCGCGCATGGATATTGGCCGTGCGCGCAGCATCCTCAATCTGCTGGCGGGTGGCCGTTGGTCTGCCCAGGGCAATGTTGTCGTGCACACTGGCGTGGATCAGCCGTACCTCCTGCAATACAAAACCGATATGCCGGTACAGGGTTGCCGTCTCAATCTGACGCAGATCCACACCCCCCAGGGTGATACGCCCTTGCGTCGGGTCAAAAAAACGCAGCAGCAGGCGCGCCAGGGTTGACTTGCCGGCGCCGGAGCACCCCACCACAGCGGTGGTCGTGCCGGGTTTGAGAACCAGGTTGATGTCCGCCAGCCCCCGGCCGGCGCTTTCATAGCAGTAGCCAACGTGCTCAAAACCAATTTCGCTGCCCCGGGGCATCTGCTGCATGCCCGGTGCCGGTTGCTCCAGCACCGGTGTATCGAGCAGGGCCTGTACACGCCGGGCCGCACCCACTGCATTGTTGAGGTCATGGGTGATGTAGTGCAGCAACAGCAAGGGGCCACACAGGCCCGGAGTCACCAGGGCGAACGGCAGCACATCCAGCGCAGCGATCCAGCCCAGTGCCACGAACAGGGTGCCGAACGCCAGCACGCCGCCCAGCACCGCGACCGGCGCGATCATTGCGTTGGCATTGGCCATCGAACCCACCAGCGGGCGAGTGAAACCGACAAAAGCCCGGGCGAAAGCATCGACGGCCTCACGGTAACTGCCGTGTGCCTTGCCGACAGCCCCGAACGACTTCACTACCGGGATGCCATTGACGAACTCGACCACGGCATTGTCGATACGCCCCATGCCCTCGACAAACGCCTGCATGTTGCTCTCGCTGGCTTTCAGGGCGCGGGTAAAAAACAGGAAGAACCCCGGGAACGGCAGGATCGAGACAATTGCCATGCGCCAGTCCATTACAAACAGGTAGACCAGCGAGAACACAATGGCGCCGACCGCTCGCCCCACGGTGGTGTAGAAATGCGCCGTCAGACTGTGCAGGGTATTGATGTCATCCTGCATCGCCTGCTTGACCTCACCCGAGCCCCGGCTGGTGAACCAGCCCAAGGGCACGCGGCTCAGGCGCTGCACAATGGCCAGGCGCAGGTGGTGGGTAATACGGTTATCCGCCAGATGGGCCAGCAGCTCCCCGGTGGATATCAACAACATGCCCGCGCACAGACTCGCCACGCCGACACCTACTGCCCGCCACACCTCATGAGCAGTGATTGCGTTGTCACCCAGAACCAGCCCGGCGACATGCGCAATACCTGCCAGCGGTACCAGCGTCAGCATGGCGCCAACGCCCGCAAGCAGGGCGGCAATCAGCAGCCGCCCACGAATCGGGTGAAGCACCTGGCTGACAGGGCCACGCATCTTGGGTGTGGCCGCAGCCGTGTGAGGAGTTTCCATGCCAGTCAAACATCCGCAATGTCATAAGAATGGAAGGCCACTGGCATTCCGGTTAAGCGCAAACAAGGGGGGTGTCTGCGCAACTGATAGTGGCTCGCAAATGAGAACCTTAATTAGTTGCATGACTATAAACTAATTTGCGAAATGCTGACAAGACAGCTACAAGACACTCCTCACCGATCAAGGAACGGCCATGAACGCCTCACAACCACCCGCGACCCGCGGGCGCCCTCGCACCATCACCCGCGAGCGCATCGTCGAAGCAGGCATCGAGATCGGCCTGCCGGGTATCACTTTTGTCGGCGTTGCTGCCGCTTTGGGGGTCAGTCATATGGCGCTGTACAAGCATGTTGCCAATCTGGAGGCGCTGAAGAATCTGATCGCCGAAGAGATCTTCACCCGCTGGCAGATACCGCGGGTCGACGCCGATCAGCGTGGTGAACTCAAGGACTACCTGACGGTGTTTGCCACCTCGGTGCGCCTGTTTGTAAAGGCCCACCCCGGCTTGACGCCCTACGTGATTCGCCGCTTGGCGGCGACCCAACCGATGCTCGCCAAGATCGACGAGCATCAGAGCCATATCGCCCAGGTCTACGCCATTACCAAGGCGCAGGCCCGCTGGCTGCTGGCAACCGTGGCCTTCCACGGAATTGCCGTAGCCGACACGGTGTATTCAGTCACCGGCCAGCCCGTTGAAGAAGCCCAGCGCCTGGCCGAAGAAATCGAGATGGAGGCCGAGCTGGACCGCGGCATGCGTGCACTGATCGTTGGCGCACTGGTGCTCATGGATGAAGAGGAATTCCAGGCAAAGCCATAGGTTTGACATCATGTAAATCAATAATTTGCATATGACTGTTCATGTAAATCATTTTGTTTGAGCCGTCATTGCCAGGGAACTACTGAGCGAAATCGAGTCCAATCAGGTTCATGTCGTTCAGGATCTAGATGATGAAAACGCAGGCACACCGATGAGCAGTAAAACCAACCACGGCTGGGCCTGGGCGTACCACAAGATTCGCGGCCTGCAATGCACACGGGTGACATCGGCCTACAGGGCCACCCTTTATGTGCTGCGTGGCGATACAGGCACCTTCCACAGCGATGCCAGTTGGCAAAAAAACCGCATCCGGCGCTAGTATGCAGCCATTACTTATGGCGCAATTTTTGACATGTCCAAGAAGCAAACCGCAGAAAACCCGGCAGCTACGGCAGCTACGGCAGCTGGCATAGAACAATCGATCCAGGCCCTCAACAAAATGGCCGAACGCCTGTGGGGTGATGGCCGCGAAGCCGAGGCCAAGGCCCTGATCGACGCGCTTGATGCTCTAAATCGGGCGCTGGACCGGATCCGGATTGGCGAAATCGGTCGGGCGGCGACGCTTCACTGATGCCGATACTGGCCAAGAGCCATTAAAGCCGGTGAAAAATCTGAGGCGTTGCGGTATAGATAGCGTTCATCCCCAGAATATGGACATTCAATGAACGCTTCCAAACTCTCGTCTGCGCTGTACTGTGCCGTGGCCATTTCACTGTTGAGCGGCTGCGCGGCCTCGGTTAAAAGCGGTGGCAGCCCCATGCTGCCGATCCAGGCAACAGCCAAGCAAAACCTGCGCGTCAACTTTGAAGGCAACAGCAAGGTTCAACAGAACGAGGACTGGCCCCTGCTGAAGCAAGAATGGAAGGAGGCCTTGCATGCCGAAGCCTCTGCAGAGGGCTACCGCCTTGCTGAGTCCCAACTGCTCAGCCTTGATGGAAAAGACGGTGTGGGCATCAAGATCAATGTAAGCAACTTCCGCTACATCACGCCGGGTGCACGGTATGGCGCAGGCATCATGGTGGGGAATGCCTGGGTCAACTCAAGTGCAGACTTCACCGACCTGAAGACCGGCCAGTTGCTGGGGACCCGGACCTACGATACGTCATCATCGGCCTGGGAAGGCGTCATGTCGGCCATGACCCAGGAGCAGGTCGAAGCCATCGCCCGGCAAATCATTGCCGATATCAAAAGCGCCAAGGCCTATTGACCTTTTGCCCCGCTAGCGGGCCCTTGTACCTCAAGGGCCAGTAGCACAGCGCTTTTTATCACCCCCGGTTTCAACACCGGCGCCACCGATATCACCCTGCAAGTGATACAGGGCGCACTTTGCGACTAGGCTGCATACGGAACAGACCTCCAATAAGAACAATCGAGTGTCGTGAGCCGCCATGAACATCCTCTACGATGAACGCGTCGACGGCGTCCTGCCGGACGTCGATAAAGCCGTATTACTGCGCACCCTGCGCACACGCTTGCCAAACCTTGAAGTCCTGCATCAGCGTGAAGAACTCAAGCCCTACGAATGCGACGGGCTTAGCGCCTATCGCACCACACCCCTGCTGGTAGTGCTGCCACGCCAACTGGACGAGGTACAGGGCGTGTTGCGCATCTGCCATGAGTTGCGCGTGCCGGTGGTCGCACGCGGGGCCGGTACCGGCTTGTCCGCAGGGGCATTGCCCCTGGAAAAAGGCGTGCTGCTGGTAATGGCGCGCTTCAACTCTATCCTTCATATCGACCCCGACGCCCGCACTGCACGGGTTCAGCCCGGTGTGCGCAACCTGGCCATTTCCCAGGCAGCGGTGCCGTATGACCTGTACTACGCGCCGGATCCGTCCTCGCAGATTGCCTGCTCGATCGGTGGCAACGTCGCTGAAAACGCCGGTGGCGTGCATTGCCTCAAGTACGGTTTGACCGTGCACAACCTGCTAAAGATCGAAATACTGACCGTTGACGGCGAGCACCTGACCCTGGGGGCGGATGCCCTCGATTCACCCGGTTTCGATCTGTTGGCACTGTTTACCGGTTCCGAAGGCATGCTCGGGGTCATTACCGAGGTCACGGTCAAACTGTTGCCCAAACCGCAAACCGCCAAAGTGCTGCTGGCAGCCTTCGACTCGGTTGAAAAAGCCGGTCGCGCCGTGGCGGACATCATCGCCGCCGGCATCATACCCGCAGGACTGGAGATGATGGACAACCTGGCCATCCGCGCCGCCGAAGATTTTATTCATGCCGGTTACCCGGTCGAGGCCCACGCCATCTTGTTGTGCGAACTCGACGGCGTCGAAGCCGATGTACATGACGATTGCGCGCGCGTGCGCCAGGTGCTTGAACGGGCTGGCGCCAGCTCCGTGCGCCAGGCCAGGGACGAAGCTGAGCGGGTGCGCTTCTG
This sequence comes from Pseudomonas sp. FSL R10-0056, assembly GCF_009600105.1. Lineage (NCBI taxonomy): Bacteria > Pseudomonadati > Pseudomonadota > Gammaproteobacteria > Pseudomonadales > Pseudomonadaceae > Pseudomonas > Pseudomonas sp. FSL R10-0056. Next base: position 847 of record NZ_WIWL01000021.1, on the reverse strand, counting down.
GGCCGGGCGCAAGAACGCTTTTCCCGCCGTAGGTCGCCTTGCGCCGGATTACTACTGCATGGACGGCACCATTCCGCGCCGTGAGTTGCCCGGCGTACTGCAGGCCATTGCCGGATTATCGACCCACTACAACCTGAGAGTGGCCAATGTGTTTCATGCCGGTGACGGCAATATGCACCCGCTTATTCTGTTCGATGCCAACCAGCCCGGGGAACTTGAGCGCGCCGAAGCTCTGGGCGGCCAGATCCTTGAGCTCTGCGTCAAGGTCGGTGGCAGCATTACCGGCGAACACGGCGTAGGCCGCGAGAAGATCAATCAGATGTGCGCGCAGTTCAACAGCGATGAACTGACCCTGTTTCATGCCGTCAAGGCCGCCTTCGACCCCGGCGGCTTGCTCAACCCCGGCAAGAACATCCCCACCCTGCATCGCTGCGCCGAGTTGGGCGCCATGCACGTGCATATGGGGCAACTGCCCTTCCCCGAACTGGAGCGGTTCTGATGCGCAGTGCAGACAATGTCGATACCAGCGCCCTGTTGCTGGAGCAGGTCAATCAGGCGCTGCAATACGCCACCCCGCTACGTATCCAGGGCGCCAACAGCAAAGCCTTCCTTGGCCGCAGCGTGGCCGGTGAAGTGCTCGACACCCGCGGCCATCGGGGCATTGTCAGCTATGACCCCACCGAGCTGGTGATCACCGCACGCTGCGGTACGCCTCTGATGGAGCTGGCGCAGGTGCTGGATAAAGCCGGGCAAATGCTGGCCTGCGAACCGCCCTCTTTCGGTGCCGCCACGGTCGGCGGCATGGTTGCCAGCGGCCTGTCGGGGCCGCGCCGGCCCTGGTCAGGTT
>NZ_WIWL01000020.1:0-6593 GCF_009600105.1 Pseudomonas sp. FSL R10-0056 | reverse complement strand
CAGCAGCACCCGCGGCGCCTGCCGCAGCACCGGGTCCGGTCAAGGAAACCGCAGCGGTATCGGGGCTCGCCAGCCTTGGCAACCCGCCGCCCGAGTACCCATCCCTGGCCTTGCGACGCAGTTGGGAAGGCACTGTGGTGCTGCGAATCAAGGTACTGCCCAACGGGCGCGCCGGGACGGTGGAGGTCACCAAATCCAGCGGTAAACAGGCACTCGATGACGCGGCTGTAGAAGCCGTACGCAACTGGAAGTTTGTCCCGGCCAAACGAGGGGATACCCCCATCGAAGGATTTGCCACCCAGACCATCTCTTTCAAATTGCCGGAATAACCCAGCCGGGTGCCGACACTAACTTTTATTTAGCCGCCGTGTGAGGTGTAACCATGAACGAGTCTATGTCTTCCATGATTGTCCCCGGGGTGCTCTGGGCACTGGTGCTGTTTTCGGTGGTGAGCTGGGCCTTGCTGCTCATCAAGTCATCGCAATACCTGCGCCAGAAAGCGCAAAACTCGCAATTCAGCAAAGCCTTCTGGGCAGCCCCTGACCTGCTGACGGCGGCCGAACACGCCAGCCAGTACCCCGGTGCCCTGGCCCGCATCGCCAACAGTGGTTTTGAAGCCATGATTGTTGATGACAGCCCGCGCACCACCCAGCAACTGGCCCACACCATCAACCGCTCCGATCGTCTGGAGCGCAACCTGCGCCAGCAGATCCAAAAAGAGCGCCGCGCCCTGGAAAGCGGTCAGGCGATACTTGCCAGTATCGGCAGCACCGCGCCCTTTATCGGTCTGTTCGGCACCGTGTGGGGAATCATGGAAGCGCTGCAAACCATCGGCGCAACCGGCTCCGCCAGCCTGGAGACCGTGGCCGGGCCCATCGGTCATGCCCTGATCGCCACCGGTGTGGGGATCGCGGTCGCGGTACCGGCAGTGCTGATTTACAACTTCTTCCTGCGTCGCCTCAAGCTGGCCTCGGCCAACATGGACGACTTTGCCCATGACTTCGACGCCCTCGCCCAGCGCAGCGCCTTTGCCATCGACCGTCAGGCCATTTCCAACAAGCGCACCCCAGTGCGGGAGGCAAGCTGATGTCTTTCTCAACCCAGGACAGTGACGAAGTACTCAGCGAAATGAACGTCACCCCGCTGGTGGACGTGATGCTGGTACTGCTGGTGGTGTTTATCGTGACCACGCCGATGATGACCAACGCGATCAAGATCAACCTGCCCAAGACCGACGCCGTGGCCTCGGCGCAAAAAAAGGACCCGGTGGTGGTCAGCGTTGACCAGGACGGCAAGTTCTACCTGGCCAAGAACGAAGTGGCCCCCGAACTGCTGGAAAAAAGCCTGCAGGACGTGAAGGCCCAGGACCCGGAAGTGCGCGTGCAGTTGCAGGCGGACGAAGGTGTCAACTACGGCCAGGTGGCCAAGGCCATGGCCTCCATTGAACGCTCGGGCATTACCAAGATATCGGTGATGACCGCCAGATGAAGCCCTCACCCCAACCCTCTCCCATAGGGAGAAGGCCAGGGTGAGGGGCTTTTGATCCTGATGTAACCACGCACCACCCACGCCGCGCAGGGGCTTTTGGCCCCTGCAGGGGAGCGGCTTGCTTGAAAAAAGTGTTTTGCCCGGGTCGACACAACCCAACTGGAGTCATGAGGGCTCACAAGGCCATTCCAATAAACGTCTGAATAAGCCGGAAATAACCATGCAGATGAAGAGTTCAGGTTTTACCCTCAAGCCGCTCGTTGCAAGCTTGCAGCGACACCGTTTTGTGCCGTTGTATCTGGTCGCTCTGGGGATGAGCGCGGGCCAGTTGCAGGCAGCCGAAGTGAGCACCACGGATGATTCGTCCGCTGCCGTCAGTGCGGCCACGGTCAGCACCGACAGCGCCGCAGCGCCGGCCACCACGCAACTGGACCGGGTCGAAGTGACCGGTTCGGCGATTCGCCGGGTGGATGCCGAAACCGCCGTGCCGATCACCATCCTGCGCGCCGAGCAGTTGCGCAACGAAGGCGTGACCACCACGGCCGAAATCATGCAGCGCGTGACGGGCAACCAGTCACTTCGCAACTCGGCCAGCTCCGTGGGTTCCGGTACCGGGGGGTCGACCTTTGCCGACATGCGCGGTATCGGTGCCAACAAGACCCTGGTGCTGCTCAACGGCCGCCGTTTGGGCAATAACGCCATTGACGGTTCCGCGGTAGACCTGAACACCATCCCGTTTGCCGCCATTGACCGCGTCGAGGTATTGCGCGACGGCGCATCGGCCTTGTACGGCACTGACGCGATTGGCGGCGTGATCAACTTCATCACCAAAAAATCCATGACCGACGGCACCCTGTCACTGGGCGGCGAAGGTGCAGATGCCAGTGGTGGTGGCGATAGCCACGATATCAGCGGTAGCTGGGGCTACGGCGATCTGGAAAAAGACCGTTTCAACGTCATGGCCGTTGCCGGCTATAACAAGCAAAACGCCCTGCATGCCAAGGACCGCACGTTCGCCAGTAACTACGAACCGGGCCGCGGTCTGGATCAGACTTCCGGCACGTCCAACCCCGCCAACTGGAGCCAGGGCAATATCAATACCAACCCGCTGGCGGCCAATGGTTGCAACGGGGCAAACCTGGTCCTGCGCCAGGGGCTATGCCGCTATGACACGCGCAACTATATCGACCTGCTGCCTGAAACCGAGAAGACCTCCTTTTTCGGCAAAGCGACCGGCAAGATCACCGATGACGACAACGTCAACCTGGAGTATTTCTGGGCCCGTAACAACAATGCCGTGGGTGTTGCCCCCGCACCACTGATTGGCGCCAGCATGGACCCGAGTTCGCCTTACTACCCGGGCAACGGCATAACCCCGGGCACCAGCGATCCATCCTTCGATCCCTCGCAACCGATCGGCCTGAACTGGCGTGAAACCGCTGCCGGTGGCCGCCAGAGCAAAGACCAGAATACCAGCCAGCGCCTGGTATTGAGCTTCGATGGTGTGGCCAAGGGCTGGGATTACAATGTCGGTGCCTCGTACAACCAGAATCAGGTGAACTCCAGTGTGACTGGCGGTTACGCCAGCGACGCGGCCATGCTCAACGGCATTGCTGATGGCATCATCAACCCGTTTGGCCCGCAAACACCTGCCGGGCAGGCCTATATCGACGATCACCAATACCATGGCCAGTACATGTCCTCGGTGGGCCGGGTCACCGGTATCGACGGGCGCATGAGCCGTGAGATCGGCGACTGGTTCGGCGCAGGCCCGTCGGGCCTGGCGATCGGCGGTGAATATCGTCAGGAGAAGTTCCACCAGACCTTCGATGGTTTTGTCGCGGATATTTCCAGCCTCGGGGCCGACCCCGACGCCAGTGTCTCGGGTGACCGTAACGTCAAGGCGGTGTACACCGAGCTGAACGTGCCCGTACTCGACAGCCTCGAACTGTCAGCCGCCGTGCGTCACGACAAGTACAGCGACTTTGGCAGCACCACCAACCCGAAATACTCGTTCCGCTACCAGCCGGTCAAGGAGCTGGTGGTTCGCGGTGCCTACAGTGAGGGCTTCCGCGCACCGTCGCTGTACGAGCTGTACAACCCGCAGTACACCACTTACACCCAGGGCTACTACAACGATCCGCGCCTGTGCACCGGTGGCGTAGTGCAACCGGGGGGCAACGCCGGGCGCGATTGCGGCCAGCAGTTCCATAACCGCACCGGCGGCAACACTGAACTGTCCCCTGAAAAAGCCCGCAACGTGACCGTCGGTTTTGTCTACCAACCGGTGCGCAATCTGTCGATGGGCCTGGATTTCTGGTGGATCCACATCGCCAACCAGATTGCCGAGTTCCCGGAATCCACCGTCTTTGACGATCCGAACGCCTATGCCGACCGCTATGTGCGCAATGCCGACGGTTCGCTCAACTATGTACAGACCGGCCTCGCCAACCTGGGTGCTGTCAAGACCAGCGGTGTTGACGTGTCGCTGGACTACAAGTTCCCCAACACTCCCTACGGCCAGTTCGGCCTTGGCCTGCAAGGCACCTATGTGTCGCGCTATGACTACCAGACCACCATTGGCGGCAGCTACACCGACAAAGTGGGCGCGTTCAAGGATGACGGCATGGTCGCGCGCTGGAAACACGTGCTGAGCGGCACCTGGAACCTGGGCGCCTACCGGGCCTCGCTGGTCAACCGCTTCACCAGCGGCTATGACGACGCCGATCCGGACACCCACTCCCGTGTAGCGTCTTACACCTTGTGGGATATCTCCGGTGGCTACACTTTCAATAAGACCGTGGACCTGGATGCGGGGATCAAGAACATGTTCGACCGTAACCCGCCGTTCTCCAACCAGGCCTACAACTTCCAGAATGGCTTCGATCCGCGTTATGCCGATCCGATGGGCCGTACGTTCTTCGCCCGTGCCACCTATCACTTCTGAGCAACCACCGCTGCCGGCTCACTCCGGCTGGTAGCGGGTTAACTGCGAAATCGCGACCCCGCCGCATTTTAACGCGCAATGCGGCGGGGATTTTTCCAGGCAGTCGATGGTTCAACACGCGGTACAAGGAAGCCCAATGATGTCTGCATTTTTCCTGCCCCTGCTCCGTTCGCTGCTGGTGCCCGTGCTGTCCTGCGTGTGCCTGAGCGTCAACGCCGCGCCCGGCCATGCCCTGACGGTGTATGGCGAAGCGCCCAAATACCCGGCCGACTTCCAGCACTTCGATTTTGTAAACCCGAACGCGCCCAAGGGCGGTTCGCTCAGTCGAACATCGATGGAAATCGGTCAGTTCACCTACCTGTCACCCTATATCGACCAGGGCACCGGTGTCGCCCAGGTCGATCAATGGGTGAATGCCCCCCTGGCCTTCCGCTCGCTGGACGAGCCCTATACGGTTTACGGGCTTGTCGCGCAGAAGATCGAGCGCGACCCCGACGGCCTGTGGGTGCGTTTCTACCTGAACCCCAAGGCCCGTTTCGCTGACGACACGCCGATCACCGCCCAAGACGTGGCCTTTACCTACGACACGCTGATGACCAAAGGCAGCCTGAGCTATCGCATGCTCTACGGCGAGGTCAAGGACAGGGTCATCGAAGGCCCGCTGCAGATTCGTTTCGACTTCAAGAACAACCAGAACCGCACCCTGGCGCTGGATCTGGCCAGTCTGCATATCCTCCCGGAACACTGGTGGAAGACCCGCGACTTTACCGCCGGTGGCGGCTACGAGCCACCGCTGGGCAGCGGTCCGTATTCGGTCTCCGGGGTTGACCCGGGGCGCAGTGTCACCTTTGCGCGCAACAAAAACTGGTGGGCCAAAGACTTGCCCGTCAGCAAGGGCCTGTACAACTTCGATAGCTTGAAAGTGATGTTTTACAGTGACATCGACGTGGCCCGCGAGATGCTCAAGGCCGGGGCATTCGATTACAACCGCGAGTTCTCCGCCACCGGTTTCAGCATCGGCTACGCCAGCCCGGTGCTCAGCGACGGGCGCCTGCAAAAAGGCGTGTTCGCCAAGGAAAAACCCAGTGCCGGCCAGGGGTTTACCTTCAACCTGCAAAACCCGTTTTTCCAGGATCGCCGGGTACGCGAGGCGCTGAGCCTGCTGTGGGATTTTGAATGGACCAACAAGCAGATGATGCGCAACTTCTATGTCCGCGCGCAGAGCTACTTCCCGAAAAGCGAAATGTCCGCCACGGCACTGCCCGACGCCCGTGAACTGGAGATTCTCGAACCCTTGCGCGGGCAGATCCCCGATGAAGTGTTCACCCAGGTGTACCAGGCGCCGAAAACCGATGGCAGCGGTTATATCCGCGACAAACAACTGCAAGCCCTGGCGCTGCTCAAGGAAGCCGGCTGGACACCCAAAGACAACCTGCTGGTCAACGCCAAGGGCGAACCGCTGCGCTTCACCTTTCTCGACAGCCCCAGCGGCTTCGATCGCATGGTTTTGCCCTGGAAACGTACGCTGGCGCAGATCGGTATCACCATGGACATTCGCAAGGTCGACTCGGCGCAGTACATCAACCGCACCAATGCCCGTGACTACGACATGATGGTCGGCCAGTTCCCCCGCAGCGGCCAGCCGATCGTCTCGCCCGGCCGTGAGTTGTACGACATGTTTGGCTCACGCAGCGCCACCCAGGCGGGCGCTTCCAACAACATGGTGCTGCGCAACCCGGCCGTCGACAAGCTGATTGACGGGGTAGTCCAGGCCAACAGCCGCGAGGAGATGGTGCATTACACCCGCGCCCTCGACCGCGTATTGCTGTGGAACTACTACATGATCCCTCACTACTACTCGGTCGGCACCCCGACGGTGTACCTGAACCGCTTCGGCCAGCCCGCCAGGGAGGCCAAATTCGACGAAGGCCTGGACACCTGGTGGGAAGTCAGCAAAACCCCATTAACCAATGCTGCGTATGGCCAGGCCAACGCACAGCCGGAGGGTCATTGAGATGCTGCATTACATCAGCCGTCGCCTGTTACTCATCATCCCCACCCTGCTGTGCATTCTGGTGGTCAACTTTATGATCGTGCAGGCCGCCCCCGGTGGTCCGGTGGATCAGGCCATTGCCCGCCTGCAGGGCTTCGGTGGCGC
>NZ_WIWL01000019.1:0-6798 GCF_009600105.1 Pseudomonas sp. FSL R10-0056 | reverse complement strand
GTCCGCCACAGCGCTGCGCGCCTGCTCGCCCAACGCCAGGGCCTGGGCGGCCACTGCTTCGGCGTTCAGGTCCACCAGCATCACTTTGGCACCTGCCTTGACCAGCATGTGCGCCGTGGCGGCACCCAGCCCCGATGCACCACCGGTGACGATAAAAACCTTGTTTTCGATTTGCATGATGATTCCTGAAAGTTAGACGCTGGCGCTTGCGGCCAGCTCAGCCTTGGCGATTTCCTGATTGCGCAAAATAAAGCGCTGCAACTTGCCGCTGGGTGTCTTCGGCAATTCGCTGACAAATTCGATTTCACGGGGGTAAGCGTGGGCAGCCAGCCGTTGACGCACGTGCAGGCGCAGGGTTTCAGCCAGTTGTGCATCCCCCAGATACTGAGGGTTCAACACCACAAAGGCTTTGACCAGCTCGGTGCGTTCACGGTCCGGCTTGCCCACCACGGCGGCCTCTACCACCGCCGGGTGTTCGATCAGGGCGCTTTCCACATCAAAAGGCCCGACGCGGTAACCGGACGTGGTAATCACGTCGTCGCTGCGCCCGACAAAACTGATGCTGCCGTCCGGGTTCAGCTCCACGGTATCGCCACTCAGGTAATAGTTGCCGACAAAAGCCTTGGTCTTGAAGCCTTCGTAGCCACCAAACCAGCACATCGGCGACTGGCTGCGATCAACCGCCAGAATCCCCGGCTGGCCAACGGGCAGCTCCTGATGATTGTCATCGAGCACCACGATGCGGTGGCCCGGCGAGGCAAAACCGGCGGCGCCCATATGCACCGGATGATCGAGCCCGTGATGGTTGCACAGCACCATGCCGACTTCGGTCTGGCCATAGTGGTCGTGGATGGTGACGTTGAGTTCATCGGCAAACCAGCGGATGACTTCGGGGTTGAGCGGCTCCCCGGCACTGCTGACCACGCGCAACTGGCCCTTGATCTTGCTGGCGAAGGCGTCACCGGCCGCAATCAACAGGCGATAGGCGGTGGGCGAACCGGTCAGGTTGGTAATACCGTATTTCCTGATGACCCGGCAGGTACTTTCGACCGTGAACGGGCCGTCGTACAGGGTGATCGGGTGGCCCATCGACAGTGGCCCGGTGATGCCGAAATAAATGCCATAGGCCCAGCCCGGATCTGCCAGGTTCCAAAACGAATCCTCGGGGCGCAGCCCCACTGCATCACGGGTGTAGCTCTGGAATGCAACGATGGCCTTGAGCGGTACCAGCAGCGGCTTGGCTGGCCCGGTAGTGCCTGAGGTAAACATCAGCAGGAACGGATCTTCGCCGCTCAGCATCACCGGCTCACAGGTAGCCGGGTAGTTGTCCAGCTCTGCCCAGAAACTGAAGTCGCCACGTACCAGGCCCTGCCCCTTGGCTCCCGCCACCGTGACAATGGCCGGACAGTCATTGACCTCGTCCAACTTGACGCGGTTGACCGCATCGGTGACCACCAGCACGGCCCCCGAGCTGTTAAGCCGGTGTTCAATGGCCTTTGGCCCGAATGCAGTGAACAGGGGCTGGTAGATGGCACCAATGCGCCAGGCGGCGAATGCGACGATCAATAACTCGACATTGCGTGGCAGCAAACCTGCCACCTTGTCGCCCTGCTTGACGCCCTGGGCGAGGAGAAAATTGGCAAAGCGCGCGGCCTGCTCCTGCAACTGAGTGAAGGTATAAGTCGCGCTGCTGGCATCGCGCCCCTCCCAGAACAACGCAATGCGGCCCGGCAAGGCATGACGGTCGCAGCACTCGACACAGGCATTGATCGCTGCCAGATGGCCATCCAGCGCACCGGCTACCGTGCGTTGGTAGTCAAAATCAGTCATCGAACTCAGATAGTCGCGCATCAGCAGAATCCCTCGGTCTTTATTTTTAGGATGGGAACCGTGAAAAATCCTGCTGATAATCGCCCTGCGAAGGCTCTGCAACAATGGTCAAAACACTCAAGCTGGGTGACTGCTTTGGCCAATGGCTACGACCTTCATGTGCTCATGAGAACCGCATGGCATTCAGCCAGTCACTTATCTATATTTGAGCCTCATAAGGAGATGCCCGTGACCACTGACAACCGCCACAATAGAATCGACAACATCGAATTCAACGTCCATGACATCGCGCGCAGCAAAGTCTTTTATGGCGCCGTGTTCGGCTGGACCTTCACCGACTTTGGCCCCACCTACAGCGAATTCAGCGATGGGCGCCTGAGCGGCGGCTTCACCACTGGCGAACCTGTACGCCCCGGTGGCCCGCTGATCATTCTGTACGCCGACGACCTGGCCCAGGCTCAGCAAGCCATCAGCGCTGCCGGAGGTCTCATCAGCCGACCTGAATTCAAGTTTCCCGGCGGCAGCCGCTTCCACTTCACCGACCTGGATGGCTACGAATTGGCCGTGTGGTCGCAGGCATAATTAATCACTCCCCTTCGACACAACCCTCCCCCTCCCCCGGCAATGACGTGTTGCATTACCGGGGTCTGCCGCTGCGCCGCAAATGCGCCTATGTAATAAAACCTGCACAACCTTGCGATCCATCCTAATTGCCCTCGCTACACCGCAGCCCTAGCTTTGCCACGGCCACCTTCAATCACATTGAATGTGGGTCTGCACTGACGAACAGCCGTGCTTGGCGGTTAAAAATAATTGACCAAAGGGTAGCTTCAAAGCTACATTTCAAATGCTAGAGATAAGACACTACCTCAGCGAAACAGGTAACGACCCTTACCAGCAGTGGCTGGACCACTTAAAGGATCGCACGGCCAAGGCACGCATCACCGTGCGGGTCAACCGGCTTTCAGCGGGCGCTTTTGGTGATTGCAAAGCCCTGTGCCAGGGCGTATGGGAATTGCGTATAGATCACGGACCAGGCTATCGGCTGTATTACGCTCGGGACGGCAAAAAACTGGTGTTGCTGCTGCTGGGTGGCGACAAGCGCCAGCAACAGGCCGATATCGAAAAAGCCGTGCGCTGCTGGAACGAGTATCAGAAGAGGAAGCCATGAACAAAACCAAGAATCACGACGAATCCGTTATCGAGATGATCCGCCAGGATCCCGAATTTGCCATTGAATACCTGCGTATCGCCATTGATGAGCTCGATGAAGAAGGTGGCCAGGCCAGCTTTCTGACCGCGTTGCGCCATGTTGTCGAAGCACGGGGCGGCATGGCACAAATAGCCGAAAAGGCCGGGCTTTCCCGCGAAAGCCTGTACCGCGCCCTTTCGCCCAAGGGCAACCCGACACTGCGCACCATGCGTCAGGTCGTCCATGCCACCGGAATGACGTTTGCCTCACTGACCTGAGCCCATGAAAAAGCCCCGCAGGCGTTACACCGACGGGGCTTTTACCTGCAACCCTGCGGTTTACCTCCCCATCGCCCGCGCCGCATCAGCGGTGTACTGGTCAGGGGTGAACTTGCCTTCGTTGAGGATCGGGCCTTTCTTGGCTTCGTTGGTCATGCCGTAGCCGGTGTACTGCCCCGAGTTCAAGTCCATGAAGAACTGTGAACCGGCCTGCCAGCCACTCATGTCCGGGTGGTAGTAGTAGTTGATCATGGCGTGTTTCCACAACTGGCCACGCGCGTCGTAGTTGTCCGCCAGCACCGAGTTCCAGGTGTCCTCGTCGAGGAACAGTACACGCTTGCCGTATACGTGGCGGTAGCCTTCCTTGAGGTCGGCTTCAACCACCCACACCCGGCGCAGCTCATAACGCATCAAGTCCGGATTGGGGTGATTGGGCGTCAGCATGTCAGCGTATTTCACCGTACCTGCGTTGGGCTTGTAGGCGTTGGCCGGAATGTAGATTTCGCGCTTGCCCAGCAGCTTCCAGTTGTAGCGCTCCGGCGAGCCGTTATACAAACGGTCTTCGTCCACGGTCATGGTGCCATTGGTACCGATCATCGGCTGGTCGTAGCCGTAGCCCGGCAACAGTCGCACACGACGGGTCGAAGGGCTGTAGCTCCAGGCCTGGCGCGGGTCGGTGGCGAAGTTGTAGGGTTCGTGGGAGATGCTCAGCGTGCCGTTGTCACGGGTCGGCTTGAGGGTCATGTTGTTGCTCATGGCCTGGAGCTTGTTTTCAGTCCTGGGTTCTACCGTAGGCGAGTTGGCCATGGCCAGGTTGCGGGCATAGGCACGGCCCCAGCCAATGCTGCCGTTGGGCAGCACGGAGGCCAGGTCACTGGTTTTTTCTTCGGTCCAGGCACGGGCCGGCAGCTGGTGGTTCCACAGCGCTTCCATGCCGTTTTTAGGAATCGGGAACGGCACTTGTCCCAGCCCTTCAAAGCCCATGCCATCATTGACCAGCTTGGCGTTCAAGGCGTTGTTCATGACCCGCTGGCACACGTAATCCGGGTAGCGGTAGTCACGGTGACCGGTGTAGATGTTCATCTTGTAGGTGGTCGGATAACGCTTGAGCAGCGCCTTCTGGCCTTCGGTCAGTTTGTCTTCGTACTGGGCCATGTTCTGCGCGGTAATCACCAGAATCGGCTTCTCCGCAGCGTAGGGGTCAACCGGCTGGTCGCCGGAAAACTTCACATGGTTCCAACCCGGCACTTCGCCCAGGTACTTGCCGGTATACGCAGGGATGGTGCCCGCGGCGTTACCCGCCTGCTCTGCCCCTACACAGGTCAGCTCCTTGCCCAGTTTGGCCGCTTCTGCGGGCGATACCTGAGCAGATGCCGTGCCGATGGCGACCACGTTGACGGCCATGGCGGCTGCGAGCATTACGCCTGTTCTTGTTATTTTCATGTATTGCCTCCTACGCGAATAAGGCTTGCTGGGGGTGTGCATCCATTCTTCGCCAATCAGCGGCGAGCACATCGTCCACAGAGACTACTCAGGCCGTTACCAGCAGTTCCTTGAGCACACTTTTTAGCGTCTTGCCCGAGGCATTGCGGGCAAAGGGTGTGTGCTGCACATGGATCTGCGCCGGCACCTTGTAGCTGGCCAGGCGCTGGGCGATAAAACTGCGCACGGCTTCGCTGCCTGGGGTTGCATCCGGCTCGCCCCGCACCACCAGAAACACCACTTCACCCAGCACATCATCAGGTACGGCAAATGCTGCCGCTTCAATCACCCCGGGCATTTCACAGGCACAGGACTCAACTTCGGCAGCAGCTATTTTCTCGCCGCCGCGATTGATCAGATCCTTGGCGCGATCCGTGATGTAGAGGAAGCCTTCGTCATCCAGCAAGCCGATATCGCCGGTGTCGAGCCAGCCATCGCACAGGGTCCGCGCACTGGCTTCGGGCAGGTTCCAGTATTCGCTCATCAGGGTTGGCGAGCGCATCCAGATCAGCCCGCTGACCCCGGCCGGCACGGGGCGATCCGGGCTGTCACCGATACGCACATCGACAATCGGCAAGGGCCACCCGGCCGATGCCGGTTTGTAGACGAACTGGTCGCCACCATGGGCCGCACAGATGCCATTACTTTCGGTCAGGCCATAGCCGCTGCCACCGATTGCTTCGGGCTTGCGCCGGGTCAGGTTGTCCAGCAGGCTGCTGGAGGGTGCCGCACCGCCCAGGCCCAGCCCGAACAGGCTCGCAGTGTCGGGGCTGCCAAAACGTGGCGAAGCCAGCAGTTGCTGCATCATCACCGGCGCACCGTTGAACTGGGTGCATTGTTCGTCACGTATCAGGTCGAGGGCTTTTTCCACGTCCCACTTGTACATCAGCAGCAAGCGCCGCCCACTGCGCAAGGCCAGCAGAAACTGGGCATGCAGGCCACTGACATGGAACAGCGGCACCGCCATCAGGGTGGCGGGAGCATAGCCGCTATTGATTACCAGACTGATGCGTTCCGGCGAACTGACCGCACAGAATGCCCCCTGGAACTCCAGGGCGACCAGCGCCTGGCAGACTGCGCCATGGGTCGACAACACGCCCTTGGCCAGGCTGGTGGTGCCCGAGGTGTAGAGGATCATCGCCGGATCACTGGCACTGACCGACTGTACCGGCACGCTCAGCGCCGGGGCTGCCAGCAGGTCCTCCAGCCGATGGCAATGCTCCTCCAGCGGCACGCCTGCGCGCAGCCCCGCCACCACGGTTGCCAGCCCCTGCTGGCGCAGGTCATTGGCGAGCAACTGCAAGCGTGGCTCGTCGCACAGCAACAGGGATGCGCCGCTGTCCTGCAGACCGTGGAACAGTTCGTCACGCAGCCCCCAGCTGTTGAGCGGTACACACACCGCACCGCAACGCTGGATGGCGGCAAACGCCACCAGCCAGGCGGGCTGATTGCGCATGGCAATGGCCACGCGATCACCCTTGCGCAAGCCAAAGGTCTCGACCAGTTGCCCCGCCAGGCGATCCACCTGATCGAAAAACTGGCTGAATGTCAGGCGCTGCTGCTCCCACACCAGAAATTCACGGTCACCGTGGATGCGCCCGCTATCAATCGCGGCCCAGACGCTGGCGGCGGTATGACGAAAAAATTTCGGCCCGCCATCGGCGGGTGTCTGTACTTCAAAAGGCGAGCCGGCACCAATCAGTTGCTGCCAGGCGCTCTGCCATTGTTCAAGTTTCATCTTGTTATTCTCCTGACTCGAACTGCCCGCTACAGGCTCAAGCGTACGCCAGCTCCAGGGCTCCATAGCGCTCGCAGTGATAATCGGCATCGCCAAGGGTTGCCTGGGCCACCCGGATACGCTTGAGAAACAGGCCCACATCCAGCTCGTCGGTGACACCGATGCCGCCGTGCATCTGCACCGCCTCGTTGGCCACCTTGATCGCCGTCTGCCCGGCCTTCCACTTGGCCAGGCTGGCCAGGCGCTGACGCTCGGCCTCGCTCAGGCTGCTGTCGTCC
>NZ_WIWL01000018.1:0-6809 GCF_009600105.1 Pseudomonas sp. FSL R10-0056 | reverse complement strand
GTGCCGACGCGGTGTCGCCGCCCGCCACCGAGAACGCCAGCGGGAAGTTGCTGGCACCGAATACCGCCACCGGCCCCAGTGGCACCTGGCGTTGGCGCAAATCTGCACGGGGCAGTGGTTGGCGCTCGGGCAGTGCGTTGTCGACCCGCACATCCAGCCATTCTCCAGCGCGTACGGTACGGGCAAAGGTACGCAGTTGCTGGCAGGTACGTGCGCGTTCACCGACGATGCGCGGGTGTGGCAGGCCTGATTCGCTGACGGCGCGGTCAATCAATTCATCGCCCAGGGCTTCGATTTCAGCGGCGATGGTTTCCAGAAAAGTGGCGCGAGTTTCCAGTGAGGTCTCGCGAAAGCTGTCAAAAGCCTCCTGGGCCAGGGTGCACGCCTGCTCGACATGTTCGCTGCCGCCGCCAAGGTAGGCCGGTTCGAGCACAGTGCCGGTGGCGGGATTGATCGCCCGGATCGCTTCGCGGTTACCGGTGATGGCTTGCTGACCGATCAGCATGTTGCCTGTCAGAGTCATGGCGTGTTCCTAAAAATGGGTTGGCTGGAACAAGGCGGCGCACATGATGTGCGCCGCTGTTCAGGGATGCAGGGCTGCGCTGCGGGTCAGGCGACGTTCTGTTCGGCGGACCAGGTTTTGTACCACTGGCGGAACAGGCTGTACTGGTTCTCGGCGTAGTGGCGTTGGGCATCGCTCAGCGCATCGGTGTCGTTGAAGTGCAGGCTGTATTCTGTGTCGCCATTGAGCACCATCAGGTGCTTGTAGTAGAGCACCAGGTCAGTGCCTTCATCGAACGACGAGAGCACCGCCAGGGCGGCTTCCAGCTCGCGGGCCAGGCGACGGGCTTTAGGGTCGCCCTTGGCCGCTTGCTTGCTCAGGGCCACCAGGTGCAGCACTTCGCGAGGCAGGGCGTTGCCGATGCCGGTAATGGCGCCGGTGGCGTTGCAGTTGACGAAGCCATGCACAACCTGGGTGTCGACGCCGACCATCAGGGTCACATCATCGTCTTTGGAAGTGATGTGTTCGGCGGCGTAACGCATGTCGGCA
Source organism: Pseudomonas sp. FSL R10-0056 (assembly GCF_009600105.1). Lineage (NCBI taxonomy): Bacteria > Pseudomonadati > Pseudomonadota > Gammaproteobacteria > Pseudomonadales > Pseudomonadaceae > Pseudomonas > Pseudomonas sp. FSL R10-0056. Next base: position 5,758 of record NZ_WIWL01000018.1, on the reverse strand, counting down.
GCACCGCCGAACTCTTTGAAGCCGATCAGGTTCGGGTATTGGCTACGCAGTTCGAAGAACAGGTCGGCGCGGGTGGCGAAGCCGTAGTACGGGCTGTTGTAGATAACCGCCGGTAGCTGTGGAGCGGCTTGCAGGATGGCGGCGAAGTGAGCTTTTTGCGCAGCAGGCGAGGCTGCACGGGACAGCAGGCGTGGAATCACCATCAGGCCCTGGGCGCCAACTTTGGCAGCGTGTGCCGCATGGGACACCGCTTCGCGGCTGTTTACGGCGCCGGTGCCGACGATGGTTGGGATGCCCGCAGCTACCAGGCGTGCCACACCTTCCTGGCGCTCGGCTTCGGTCAGCAAAGGCCAGTCACCCATGGAGCCGCAGTACACCACGGCACTCATGCCGATATCGATCAGTTCGCGGCCCTTGGCCACCAGCGCGTCGAAGTCCGGCTTGCGCTCGGCGGTGCAAGGGGTCATCAGGGCAGGCATGCAACCGGTGAAAATGTTATCGCTCATTGTTCTAACTCCTCGAGTCGTTTATTCGGATGTGTTTACGGCGAAGGGCTTAAATGCCCCACGCGAAAGGATCTCTTTCGTCGATCAGCAGCATGCTGTCGGCGGTCATATAGGCCTGGCCGGTAATGAACGGGCGAATGCGCTCGCCGTCCCATTGATAACTGCCGACAAACTGGCTGGCGGTGATGCTGGCCTGCACCCAGGGCTGGCCTGGAGCCAGCTTGCCGTCGGCGGCCAGGCACGCCAGCTTGGCGCTGGTGCCGGTGCCACAGGGCGAGCGGTCATAGGCCTTGCCCGGGCACATGACAAAGTTGCGGCTGTCGGCCTGGTCGTCGTCGGCAAACAGTTCGATATGGTCGATCAGGGCACCGTCTTCGCCGTGGATACCCTGTGCCTCAAGGGCCTTGAGCATGGTCCAGGTGTACTCGGTCAGGGCTTCGACATTGTCCAGTTGCAGTGTCTTGCCGTGATCGGAGACCAGGAAGAACCAGTTGCCGCCCCAGGCAATATCGCCCTGCACACGGCCATGCCCCGGCACCTCAACGGCGACCTGCTGGCGATAGCGGTAGGAGGGCACATTGCCTACGGTGACCTTGCCATCTGGATGCAGGGTGGCGGTGACCGGGCCGACCGGGGTGTCGATCTTGTGCTCGCCGATCTCGATCTGGCCCAGGTGATGCAGGGAGGCGATCAGGCCGATGGTGCCGTGGCCGCACATGCCCAGATAACCGGCATTGTTGAAGAAGATCACCCCGCACGTGGCATCCGCCGACACGGGCTCGCAGTACAGTGCACCGACCAGTACATCGTTGCCTCGGGGCTCCAGCAGGCAGGCCCGGCGCCATTGGTCATGCTGGTCGCGCAGGGTGTCGCGCTGCTCGGCAATGCTGCGCCCGGCCAGTTGCGGGAAGCCTTTGATCACCACGCGGGTGGGTTCGCCGCCGGTATGTGAATCAATGATATGGACTTGCTTCATGAACGTATCCCTTGGAAGAGAACAACGGCTCGGAGGACTACTGTGGTTAACGGTGTCTCAGGATGAAGTCTGGATAAACGCCCCCGTGGCGTGGCTGGCCGGGGTGTTACTGGCAAGTTCCGGGGCTTCTTCGCTGTCCTCGTCGTCTTCCAGCCGGACCAGATGAGCCGGCACGCCGGTGGCCGCGCCCCAGTAATAGATGCCCGTCGCACAAGCTGCGACGACCAGGGTGTCAAACGGGTGGGCAAGTACGCCCAAGCCGCCGAAAGTGCCGAGTTTGGACAGCACCATGGTTACGGCGTAGAAGCCGATCAGCCACAAGGATGAGCGTACTTGCTGGCCCAGGCTCAGGTGGTTGGTCGGTACGAATCGCGAACACAGCAGGTACACCACGAACATCACGATTTGCAGGCCGAGCAGCCAGGACACGGTGTTCCAGCCTGACCAGTAAACAATCAGCGCAGCGACGATAAATGACAGCGGCCCCATCACCCCCATCCACTTGACCCGGAACGGGCGCGGCATGTCTGGGGCATTGCGGCGCAATGCGGCCACGGACACCGGTGCCACTGCGTAGCTCAGTACCAGGGCGGCAGATACCACGCTGATCAGGGCTTCCCAGGACGGGAAAGGCAGGGTCCAGAACACCGACAGGCCAAAGGTCAGCCACAGCGCCGGGCGCGGGATGCCGGACTTTTCATCGATGCGGGTGAAAATCTTGAAAAACGTGCCGGTTTGCGCCCAGCCATAAATCACCCGCGGTGTGGCATTCATGTAAATGTTGCCGCAGCCGCTTGGCGAGATCACCGCATCAGCCACCACCAGATAAGCCAGCCAGCCCACACCCAGAGCCAGGGCGATGTCGCGATAGGGCAATGCCAGTTCCTTGGTCACGCCGGCCCAGCCGTTGGCCAGCATTTCAGTGGGTACGCCGCCGAGGAAGGCCACTTGCAGCAGCACATAAATCACGGTCGACAACAGGACCGACAGGATCAAGGCAATCGGGATGGTGCGTTGCGGGTTCTTCACTTCACTGGCCACCGAAATGATCGGTGTCAGGCCCAGATAGGCGAAGATAATGCCGCCTGCAGAAACGGCCATCTGCACGCCCGACAGGCCGAACGGGGCGAAGCCCTGGGCGTAGAGATTTTCCGGTTTGAAGAAGGTGAACAGCACGCCGATGACCAGCAGCGGCACGATAAATTTGAATACGCTGACCAGGTTATTGGCCATGGCGAAGGTCTTCACGCTTCGGTAGTTGAGCATGAAAAACAGGCACAGCAGGCCGAACTGCAGGAGCCAGCCCAGGATCGAAGGGTCACTGGAGCCGGCCTTGGTCAGCTCGGGGAACCATGCCGCGGCGTATTGGCGGGCGGCGACCACTTCAATTGCCACCAGGCTGGAGAAGGCGATCAGGGTGATAAAGCCCATCAAGTAACCGAGCAACGGGCCATGGGAGTAAACCGGGTAACGAATGATGCCACCGGCGCGCGGCAGGGCAGCGCCCAGCTCGCAGTAAACGATGCCTAGCAACAGCACGGAAAAACCGCCCAGCAGCCAGGAAAAAATCCCAGCCGGGCCAGCGATCGCCGACACATGACTGGCTGCAAACAACCAGCCGGAACCGAAGATGGCACCCAGACCGATAAAGGTCAGGTCCATCAGTGAGAGCTGTTTCTTGAATTTGCCTTTACCTGACATAGCGTCGCCTTTTTGTGAGTTATTGGTTAGGCAGGTGTGATGTCATTTGCCATTGCGCCAATACGGTTGGCGGGTGTGCAATGGCGCTAGATTGAACGTCGGGGAAAGTTTGCGATTGATCTTTTCCATTGAAGCCGATGACGAAATCAGCACAATGCACCCAAGCGGCCGATACCTGGCCAGTGGTGGGAGAGTGAGTTTTATGACGCAGAATGCTTTTGCAATCCTGAGCCAGGGCAGCGAGTTGAGCCGCCCCGAGAGTCTTGAGCAGTTGCTCTCGGGGGTAGCCCTGTTGCTACCGATGCTCGATGCCATCCCCAATGCCGCGATCTTCATCAAGGACAATGCCGCGCGCTATGTACTGGCCAACCGCACCCTGGTCCAGCGCTGCGGCCTCAAGCAGTTGCAACCCCTGCTCGGCAAAACCAGCGCCGAGGTATTCCCCGCGCAGTTGGGGCCGGGCTATACCGAGCAGGATCGCCAGGTGCTGGAGCAGGGGCTGGTGCTTGAGGACCAGCTGGAACTGCATCTGTACGGGACCCGGGAGCCTGGCTGGTGCCTGACCCACAAGCGCCCGCTGTACAATCTCCAGGGCGAGATCATCGGCCTGGCCGGGATCTCCGTGGACTTGCAATCAGCCAGTGATACCCACCCGGCGTACCAGCGGCTGGCGGCAGTCGATGAGCACATTCGCACGCATTTCAACCGCCGCGTTACCCTGGGTGAGTTGACCCGTATTGCCGGAATCTCCGTGGCGCAACTGGAGCGCTACTGCAAGCGTGTGTTTCACCTGACGCCACGGCAGATGATCCAGAAGGTGCGTCTGGAACACGCCCATCGGCTGTTGCTGACCGATATTCCGATTACCCAGGTGGCCCTGCAGTGCGGATACACCGACCACAGCGCATTCACCCGCCAATTCAAGGCATTGACCGGCTTTACCCCGCGCCAGTATCGCCAGGCCACGGCACAGTGAGAGTGTCGCCGCGCTTGTGATTTTTATCAGCGCCTCTATGTATTTCGTCGCGCCGGGGTGCTAAGAGTCTGCCCTGGCCAATGCAACCTGCTGGAGAACGACCGCGAGTGAGTACCAACATCATCACCAGGCAAGGCCATGAAGCCCTGAAGCAGGAGCTTGACTACCTGTGGCGGGAAAAGCGCCCGGATACCACACGCAAGGTGACCTGGGCAGCATCACTGGGTGATCGCAGCGAAAACGCTGACTACCAGTACAACAAGAAGTTGCTGCGCGAGATTGACCGACGGGTGCGCTACCTGCGCAAGCGCCTCGAGGATGTACGGGTGGTTGATTACTCGCCGGAGCAGGAAGGCCGGGTGTTTTTTGGTGCCTGGGTCGAAATTGAAAACGAGGCCGGGGACGTCAAGAAATTCCGCATTGTGGGTTACGACGAAATCTACGGACGCAACGACTACATCTCCATCGACTCACCGATGGCCCGTGCGCTGTTGAAGAAAGAGGTGGGCGACGAGGCAGTGGTGCAGACCCCGAGCGGGGAAGTGCTGTGGTGGATCAACGAGATTTATTACGAGAAAAGCTAGGGTAAAACCTGGGCGGATATTTAGCCGCTGCAGGGTTTAACTGGTGTACCGCGTACATATCCGGCATCTGCGTTTAACTGGAATATTGGTTTCGCCCTTACGGCGAGTCACTTTTTCCAGACGCCGAAAAAGTAACCCAAAAGGCTTGCCCCTGGCGTACGGCCTTCGCTGCGCTCAGGTTCCCTCGTTCCGGTCCCGCTCCGTGGGCCCGCCGCCACGGGCCATCCATGGCCCATCGCGGCTCTCCCGGCATCCATGCCGGGAGGCCCACTGCGCAGAACCTCCTCTCGGCCTCCCGATGGGGCGGGTAGATCAAGATCAAAAGCCGCCGAGGCGGCCGACCTGATGGCGCAAGTGTGTGCGACGCAATCTTTGTAGCAGCTGACGTGCGGAGCGAGGCTGCGTCCGGTTGCGTAGCGACCGTAAAACCTGGGCCCGGGATTCACCTGAGCGAGCTTAGTGTCCGGTTTTACGACTGCCGAGCAACCGATCGCAGCCTTCGTTCCTCGGCAGCGACTACAGAAACTATAAGCTCACGTTTTTTCGGGATTTTTCTCACAGGTTTGCCAATTGCTGGAGCGAGGGGACGACGCTTATAGTCGGAGCTCGCCGATAAGGCGGGCGGGTTTGGCGACCTGCTTAACATTTAGTTAGCATGCGATTGCTCTATATGGCAGAGCGTGTATTTTGCTCGCGTTGCTCTATGGCAGCTGTGCGTGGGAGATCTTCGGGTCTGCCGGGTTTTCCTAAATGTTACCGGTTCGCCAACCCGCGTACAGCAGCCACCTGCTTTTGTTTGGCGACGAAAACGGTCGGCTCAAATTCGACATTTAGGAGTTTGATTAATGACCGACTCATCGTTTGTCCCGCTTACCGCCATCGACTGCACCATTCCTGCTTTATTGATCGACCGTCACGCGCCCCTTGACGTACTTCACGCCAACGCCGCCGCTCGCGTACTGGCCGTCACGCAACTGATGGAATCGTTTTCCAGTCGGGAAGTGCAAGAGGCTGA
>NZ_WIWL01000017.1:0-6891 GCF_009600105.1 Pseudomonas sp. FSL R10-0056 | reverse complement strand
GCGCACCGCAGCAAACCGGCCAGGGAGCTGCTGGCGGGGCGGGCATGATCCAGCCGGGCCAGCCGTTGCTTGATGCCAACGGCCAGCAAATCATGGATCCGGGCACCGGCCAGCCAATGCTGGCGCCGTACCCGGCCGACAAACGTTCGCAGTCGACCCGCAACTTCGAGCTTGACCGCTCCATCAGCCACACCAAACAGCAGCAGGGCAGGGTCAATCGCCTGTCGGTGGCGGTGGTGATCGACGACAAGATCAGCGTCAACCCGGCCAACGGTGAAATCACCCAGGTGCCATGGACCACCGATCAGCTGGCGCGCTTTACCCGTCTGGTGCAGGACGCCGTGGGCTTCGATGCCAGCCGTGGCGACAGCGTCAGCGTGATCAATGTGCCGTTCTCCACCGAGCGGGGTGAAGTGATTGCCGATATCCCGTTCTATTCCCAGCCCTGGTTCTGGGATGTGGTCAAGCAAGTGCTCGGCGTGCTGTTCATTCTGGTGCTGGTGTTCGGTGTGTTGCGCCCGGTGCTCAACAACATCACCGGTCACGGCCGCAACAAGCAGGTGGCCGGTATTGGCAGTGATGCCGAGATGGGCGGCCTGGGCGGTCTGGATGGCGAGCTGGCCAACGACCGTGTCAGCCTTGGCGGCCCGCAAAGCATCATGTTGCCAAGCCCCAGCGAAGGCTATGACGCGCAGTTGAATGCAATCAAGAGTCTGGTCGCAGAAGATCCGGGCCGTGTGGCCCAGGTAGTAAAAGAGTGGATCAATGCCGATGAGTGATAACCGCGCCGCCGCCAACGCCAAGTTGACCCGGGTCGACAAGGCCGCCATTTTGCTCCTGTCGCTGGGCGAATCCGATGCCGCCCAGGTGCTGCGCCATATGGGCCCCAAGGAGGTCCAGCGGGTGGGTGTGGCGATGGCGCAAATGCGCAACGTGCACCGCGAGCAGGTCGAGCAGGTGATGAGCGAATTCGTCGAGATCGTCGGCGACCAGACCAGCCTCGGCGTGGGCTCGGACAGCTACATCCGCAAAATGCTCACCTCGGCCCTGGGCGAAGACAAGGCCAACGGCCTGATCGACCGCATCCTGCTGGGTGGCAATACCAGCGGCCTGGATAGCCTCAAGTGGATGGAACCGCGTGCCGTTGCCGATGTGATCCGCTTTGAGCACCCGCAAATCCAGGCCATTGTGGTGGCTTACCTCGACCCTGACCAGGCGGGTGAAGTGCTCGGCCACTTTGACCAGAAGGCGCGCCTCGACATCATCCTGCGGGTCTCGTCGCTCAACACCGTGCAACCGGCGGCGCTCAAGGAGCTTAACCAGATCCTCGAGAAGCAGTTCTCCGGCAACTCCAACGCGGCGCGTACCTCCCTGGGTGGGGTCAAGCGCGCGGCCGATATCATGAACTTCCTCGACAGCTCGATGGAAGCGCAGTTGATGGACTCGATCCGGGATATCGACGAAGACCTTTCGGGTCAGATCGAAGACCTCATGTTCGTGTTCAACAACCTGGCCGATGTCGACGACCGCGGTATCCAGGCGTTGCTCCGGGAAGTGTCCTCTGACGTACTGGTACTGGCGCTCAAGGGCTCCGACGAGAACGTGCAGGAAAAGATCTTCAAGAACATGTCCAAGCGTGCCGCCGAATTGCTGCGCGACGATCTGGAAGCCAAAGGCCCGGTGCGCGTCAGCGATGTCGAGACTGCGCAGAAGGAAATCCTCACCATCGCCCGCCGTATGGCCGAAGCCGGAGAAATTGCTCTCGGCGGGAAGGGCGGCGAAGAGATGATCTAAGTGAGCAGCGGCGAAACCCCCGGTGATGTAATCCGTGCCAAGGATGTCGGTGCTTTTGATGTCTGGGGTCTGCCCAGCTTCGATCCGTGGCGCGAGCCCGAAGCAGAGCCCGAACCCGAGCCGGTTGAAGAACTGCCCGAGATGGAAGAGGTGCCGCTGGAAGAAGTCCAGCCGTTGACCCTTGAAGAGCTCGAAAGCATTCGCCAGGAGGCCTACAACGAAGGCTTCGCCACGGGTGAGAAAGAAGGTTTTCATAGCACCCAGCTCAAGGTTCGCCAGGAAGCCGAAGTGGCCCTGACGGCCAAGGTTGCCAGCCTCGAGCGCTTGATGGGCAGCCTGCTGGCACCGCTTGCCGAGCAGGATCAGCAGCTTGAGAAAGCCATGATCGGGCTGGTTGAGCACATGACCCGGCAAGTGATCCAGCGCGAGCTGAAAACCGATTCGAGCCAGATCGGGCAAGTGCTGCGCGAGGGTTTGAAGCTGTTGCCGATGGGCGCCGAGAATATTCGCCTGTTTATCAATCCGCAGGACTTTGACCAGATCAAGGCCCTGCGTGAGCGTCATGACGAGCAATGGCGGATTGTCGAAGACGACAGCCTGCAACCGGGAGGCTGTCGCATTGAAACCGAGCACAGCCGCATCGATGCCAGTATCGAAACACGGATCAAGCAGGCCATGAGCCAGTTGCTTGACCAGCTCCACGAACAGGCCCTGCACCCGGCGGCGCCTGATATCGACATCGATCTTGATGCACCTTAAGCGCACCAGTTTTGCCAAGCGCCTGGGCAGCTACGCTCCGGCGGTGTCCTTGCCGGTGCAGCCGGTGGTTGAAGGGCGCCTGCTGCGCATGGTCGGTCTGACCCTGGAGGCCGAAGGCCTGCGCGCGGCCATGGGCAGCCGTTGCCTGGTGATCAACGACGACAGCTTTCACCCGGTAGAAGTCGAAGCTGAGGTGATGGGCTTTAGTGGCAGTAAAATTTTTCTGATGCCCGTAGGCAGTGTCGCCGGCATTGCGCCGGGCGCCCGAGTGGTGCCGCTGGCCGATAATGGTCGCCTGCCGATGGGCATGAGCATGCTCGGCCGGGTGCTCGATGGCGCCGGCCGTGCGCTGGATGGCAAGGGGCCGATGAAGGCCGAAGACTGGGTGCCGCTGGACGGCCCCACCATCAACCCGCTCAAGCGCGACCCCATCAGCGTGCCGCTGGACGTGGGCATTCGCAGCATCAACGGTTTATTGACGGTGGGTCGCGGCCAGCGTCTGGGCCTGTTTGCCGGTACAGGCGTGGGCAAGAGTGTGTTGCTGGGCATGATGACCCGCTTTACCGAGGCCGACATTATCGTGGTGGGCCTGATCGGCGAGCGGGGCCGTGAGGTAAAGGAATTTATCGAACATATCCTGGGTGCCGAAGGCATCAAGCGCTCGGTGGTGGTGGCATCGCCTGCCGATGATGCGCCCTTGATGCGTTTGCGCGCGGCGATGTATTGCACGCGGATTGCCGAATACTTTCGCGACAAGGGCAAGAACGTCCTGTTGCTGATGGACTCCCTGACCCGATTCGCCCAGGCCCAGCGGGAAATCGCCCTGGCCATTGGCGAGCCGCCCGCGACCAAGGGCTATCCGCCGTCGGTGTTTGCCAAGCTGCCCAAGCTGGTGGAGCGCGCCGGCAACGCCGAGGCCGGGGGTGGTTCGATCACCGCGTTTTACACCGTGCTGTCTGAAGGGGATGACCAGCAGGACCCGATTGCCGATTCGGCGCGGGGCGTGCTCGACGGTCATATTGTGTTATCCCGTCGATTGGCCGAAGAGGGCCATTACCCGGCCATCGATATTGAAGCATCCATCAGCCGGGTCATGCCCTCGGTGGTCAGTGAAGAGCATATGCGCCGCGCCCAGCAGTTCAAGCAGCTGTGGTCGCGCTTCCAGCAGGCGCGGGACTTGATCAGCGTGGGCGCCTATGTGCCGGGCGGCGATCGCGAGACCGATACCGCCATTGCCCTGCAACCGGCGATGGTGGGGTATCTGCGCCAGGGGTTGAACGACAATATCAGCCTGGCCGAAAGCGGCGGTCATCTGGGCAGTATCTTCGCCCCGGCAGCCGGAGGTTAATCGACCATGGCCAGTGACAACAGGGCTTCGCGTCTGGCGCCGGTGGTGGACATGGCGGAAAAGACCGAGAAGGCTGCGGCCCAGCGTCTGGGTCACTTCCAGGGGCAGGTCAACCTGGCCAACAGCAAACTGGGTGATCTGGAAAATTTCCGCGGGGAATACCAGGCGCAATGGGTAGACCGCGGCAGCCAGGGAGTCACGGGCCAATGGCTGCGTAACTATCAGTACTTCCTCGGCCAGTTGGAAACCGCCGTTGGCCAGCAGCGTCAAAGCCTGGTGTGGCATCAGAACAATCTCGACAAGGCCCGCGAGACCTGGCAACAGGCCTATGCCCGGGTTGAGGGGCTGCGCAAACTGGTACAGCGCTACGCCGACGAAGCGCGCCAGCTGGAAGACAAGCGCGAGCAAAAGCTGATGGACGAACTGTCCCAGCGCTTGCCGCGCAAAGACGTGTACTGATCGCGTACGTCCTCTGCATCCCGTAGCAGCTGCTACGGGTATTGGCCTGCGGCGGTGCTCACAGAAGCGTCTATAGTTGCACTGACTATCTCGGGAGCAATTCACATGGCAGTGACATCTGAAGTCTCGGCAGATGGCAGTAAGCTGACGATCGCCATCAAGGGCCGGTTCGACTTTGCCAAGCACCAGGAATTTCGTGACGCTTACGAAGAACTCAGCCCCGCGCCCGCCTGCGTAGTGGTGGATTTGAAGGATGCCACCTATCTCGACAGCTCGGCCCTGGGCATGCTGCTGCTGTTGCGTGAGCATGTCGGCGGTGATGATTCTGATATTCGCGTGGTCAACAGCAGCCCGGATGTGCGCAAGATTCTGGGCGTTTCCAATTTCGACAAGTTGTTCGATATCAATTGAGCGGATCGATGCAGCGCCTGCGCAGGCTGCAGCAAACGATAGTGCAGCAGCGCGACCAGATCGCCCGGCACAACGACTACTTGCTCAACGAACAGCGGGTGGCGAAAGCCGTATTTGACCGGGTGGCGCACTCGGGCTGTCTCGATGCCCCCAATATCCGTTATCTGCAATCGCCCTATGCCTTGTTCAATGGCGATTTGCTGTTGGCCGCCTATACGCCCTCAGGGGATACCCATCTGCTGCTCGCCGACTTTACCGGCCACGGTTTGCCTGCGGCGATTGGCGCCATGCCTCTGGCCGAGGTGTTCTACAGCATGACGGCCAAGGGCTACGGTTTGGCGGAAATACTCAGGGAAATGAACGCCAAGCTTAAGCGCATCCTTCCCGTGGACATGTTCTGTTGCGCCGCGTTGCTCTGTGTAAGTGCCCAGCGGCGCTGCGTCGAAGTCTGGAATGGCGGTATGCCCGATGGCTATTTGCAAGCGGCACTCAGCGGTCAGCGCACGGCACTGACCTCGCAGCACTTGCCGTTGGGTGTCTTGCGCGCCGAAGTGTTTGACCATGCCACCCAGGTGTTGCCGATGCTGCCCGGTGATCAGGTGTTTTTACTGACCGACGGTGTGATCGATACCTGTGGCCCCAATCAGCAATTGTTCGGGGTTGAGCGCCTGGAGCGGGTGCTGGATGCCAATCGGCATCCGTTGCAACTGATTGCCGAGGTCGAACAGGCTTTGCGGGATTTTCAGGGGCAGGCCCGGGATGATGTGAGCATGGTGCAGATCACTTCACAGCTGCCGGCTTTTTTGGGGGTGCCGGCGATTGTCTATTCCGACAGTGGCCAATGCAGCCCGCGGGACTGGTCGGCCAGCTTCGAGTTTCGGGCGCCCAGCCTGCAGCAGTTCAATCCACTGCCTTACGTGTTGCAATTGCTCATGGAAGTCCACGGGCTGCGCGCTCAGGGGCCGGTGATTCATGCGGTGCTTGCCGAGCTTTACAGCAATGCCCTGGAGCACGGGGTGTTGGGCCTCGATTCACGGCTCAAGCGCGATACAGGGGGCTTTGCCCATTACTATCAGCAGCGCAAGGAGCGTCTGGCAACGCTCAAGTACGGGTTTGTGCGGTTCTCGTTGCAAGTCGAGCCGATCGGCGAAAGCGGTCGCCTGCTGATCCAGGTAGAAGACAGTGGTGCGGGTTTTGATGTTGCCAGGGTGATGGCCAGGCCACTGGATTTAGACCGTCTGTCGGGACGCGGGGTGAGCCTGGTGCGTCAACTCTGCCCTGCAGCACGTTGGGCACCTGATGGTCGTAGCGCGACCGTGGAGTTTTCGTGGGGGGGTCTGGCATAATCCGCTCATTCTTGATCAAGGAGTGAGCAAGTGTCTGATATTCATATGGACCCGAAAGTGGTCAATGCGTTGCGAGACGTGATGGAGGGAGGGTTTGCCGATCTGCTGGACACCTTCCTCTCCGACTCCGAAGAGCGTCTTGGCCAACTGCACAACGCCCGCGAGGCTTGCGACCTGACGCTGGTTGCCCATAGTTTCAAAGGCAGCAGCAGCAATATGGGTGCCATTCGCTTGGCACATTTGTGCGGCCTGCTTGAAGAGCGTGCGCAAAAGAAGCAACTGGCCGAAATCCAGGAGCTGGTGATCAAAATCGACGATGAATACCAGATGGTCCGGCGCCTGTATCGCGCCGAGCGCCAGCGTTCGGTATCGCCGCATTTTGTATCCCGCTGACTGTGCACTAAAGCTGGCCCGAACCTTGCTGTGACTCTCTGACCTGTACCCATGCCAGCCGTACAGCGGAGAGCCGTTAATGCCCGTTGCTGCCCAAACCCTGCTTCTGACACCTGCCGCCGCAGCCCCTAAAGCCTCGGCGGGCAGTCCTGTGCAGCCTGCCAAGGCTGATGCGCAGCCTTTTGCAAAGGTCTATGCCCAGGCAGCCGACCCGGCGCCAGCCGTTGCCGGTAGCGGCAACCCCTTGCCTGCCGGCAAGACGGAAGGCGCAGTCAGCACTGATCAGGATGACAGTACTGACAAGCCGGGCGATGACGTGGCAACGGCCGATCCGCTGGCCACGCAGCCGGTGGTGCCAGTGCCGGTGCCGGCTGTTGAGGC
>NZ_WIWL01000016.1:0-7449 GCF_009600105.1 Pseudomonas sp. FSL R10-0056 | reverse complement strand
CGCTCAGGCTGCTGTCGTCCAGCGCCGCCAGACCGGCCATCACGGCGCTGCGTGCCAGCGCCAGATCCACATACAACTGCGCCGCGCGATGTTGCAGGGACTGGAAGGTGCCTATCGCCACATCAAACTGCACACGGGTCTTGAGGTAGTCGAGGGTCAGTTCAAACAGCTTTTCAGACATGCCCAGCATCTCGGCAGCCAGACACACGCGGCCGCGATCCAGGGCGATATTCAAGGCCGGCATGGCAGACCCGGCGGCACCCAGCAAGGCATCAGCCCCGACCTGTACCTGATCCAGCTGCAAGCGCGCATGGTTGCGCGAGTCAATCAGCGGCAACGGGCTGACGGTCAGGCCCGGGGCATCTGCCGGCAGCAGGAACAGACTGATGCCTGCCGTGCCGGTGCGTGCCGCCACCAGATAAGCGTCGGCCCCTACCCCGTCGATAACGAAATATTTATCTCCGCTCAGGCTGTAGCCGTCGCTATTGGCCACAGCTTGCAACGCCACTTTCGCCGGGTTGTGCCGTGGCTGTTCGTCCAGCGCCAGCGCCACCCGCTGCCCCCCGCTGATGGTCGCCGACAGCCAGCGGTCCTGCTGCTGTGCATTGCCTTGCAGGTGCAGCAGCGATCCGCTGAGCACCACACTCGAAAGCAACGGCGTGGCACTGAGATTACAACCGATGGCTTCAAAAATCGGCCCCAGGCCCATGCAGCCAAAATCCAGCCCGCCGAGGTTTTCCGGGAAAGGAATTGCACTCCAGCCCAACGCCACCGCGTCTTGCCACAGTAGCGGATCAAAGCCGTCCACCTGCGCTTCATCCCGCAAGGCGCGCTGACGTGACACCGGGCTGCGCGCGGCGAGAAATTCGCCGGCGCTGTCGGCCAGCAGTCGTTGATCTTCGTTGTAAAGCAGGTTCATGGTGAGTTTCCTTACTTCACGTCAGGCAGGCCCAGGACCCGCTTGGCAATAACGTTGAGCTGCACTTCCGACGAGCCGCCAGAGATGGTCAGGGCGAAGCTGTTCAACCAGCCGCGGGTGATTGCCTGTTGCTGGGGGCTGAAAGCATCCGGGTCCCAGCCCAGTCCCTGATAGCCCATGACATCGAGCAGCACTTCGAACTTGTCGCGCTCCTGTTCGGTGTGCACCAGCTTCATGATCGACATCAGCCCGCTGACGTCCTGCCCGACGCGGGCGGCTTCGCCCATGCGCTGCACGGTCAGGTTGTAGCTGTGCTCGTTCATGGCCGTGGCCACCGCTCGTGCAACCAGTGCCGACTCGCTCTGGCCGGTGGCCTCGGGCAAGTACTGTTTGACCAGGGGCAACAAATGAAAATGGGTCGGCAAGCTGAACTCGCCAAACTTGGACATGGCCTTGCGTTCGTGTTGCAACAGACGCTTGGCCAGGTTCCAGCCGCCGTGCAGCGGGCCGATCAACTGGCTTTTCGGAACTTTGACGCCATCGAAAAACACCTGACAGAACGCCGACTTGCCGCTGATCAAATCAATCGGCGCAACGCTGACTCCGGGGCTCTTCATGTCCAGTACGATCAGGCTGATGCCCGTGTGCTTGCTGGCCTTGGCATCGGTGCGCACCAGAGCGTACATCCAGTCCGACTTGTCGCCGTAGGAGGTCCAGATTTTGCTGCCATCGACCACAAAGTGATCGCCGGCATCCCGAGCCGATGTTTTCAGGCTGGCCAGATCAGAACCGGCATTGGGCTCGGAGAAGCCCTGGCACCAGCGCACCTCACCGCGGGTCATGGGTGCCAGCAGCTGTTTTTTCTGCTCTTCGGTACCGAACTCCAGCAGCACCGGGCCCAGCATCCAGATGCCCAGGTTGATTTGCGGCGGGCGGCATTTGAGGCGGCGCAGCTCGCTTTCGAGCACGGCGTTGTACTCCGCACTCAGCCCGGCGCCACCGTATTCAACGGGCCACTCGGGGCAGAACCAGCCTTTGTCGCGCATGCGCTCGAACCACAATTGCGCATCTTCACTGGGGAACTCCATCTTGCGGGCCCCCCACACCATTTCGCCTTCAGGGATGGCCTTGCGTTGCGATGGCGGGCAATTGGCCTCAAGCCAGCTGCGGGTCTGTTCTCTGAACTGGTCAATCGCGTTCATGTTGTTTCACCTTTCGGTTCTTGTAGCCGCTGGCGAGGTACGAGGCTGCGACGGGATGAGCAGCAGCCCCGGTGATCTGCAGGGCCTGCGCCCCTTGTCGCAGCCTCGTACCTCGCCAGCGGCTACAGGTTTTCGGCAATGTTTAACGCTGGGTACGCGGCATGCCCAAACCGAACTGGGCGATCAGCTCGCGCTGGATTTCATTGGTGCCACCGCCAAAGGTCAGGGTCACTGAAGCACGCACTTCGTACTCCAGTTCGCCGTGCAGCAGCGACGCCGGTGAACCGCTGCGTATCAAGCCCGCGGCACCGACCATGTTGCTCAGGACTCGCAATATCTCGATCCCCGACTCCGAGCCGTAGACCTTGGTGGTCGACGCCAGCGCCACGTCCATGCGGTCGCGCTCGAGGTCAGCGGCAATGCGCAGGTTGATCAGGCGCATGGCTTCCAGCCGCGCGTAGCACTGCGCCAGTCCCGCACGCACCCAGGCCTTGTCGGTGGCACGCACGCCACGTTCATCGGCTGCATTGGCCCACTTCAAGACCCGGCCAAACAGCCCCACGACCTTGTCCGACCAGGCGCCCAGGCCCAGACGCTCGTGGTTAAGTTGTGCCGTGATGAGTTTCCAGCCCCCATTCAACTCGCCCACCAGCATGTCGGTGGGCACCCGCACGTTGTCGTAGTAGGTGGCCGCCGTCGGGATGCTGGTGGTCGGGATCACCGTGCTGGCAAAGCCCGGCGCGCGGGTGTCGAGAATCAGGATCGACACGCCTTTGTGCCGCGGCCGCTCGGCGTCGGTGCGCGCCGCCAGCCAGATGTAGTCAGCCGACTCCGCACCCGAGGTCCAGAGCTTGTTGCCGTTGACCACGAACGCGTCGCCTTCGAGGCGCGCCGTGGTTTTCAGCGCAGCCAGATCGCTGCCTGCATCCGGCTCGGAGTAGCCGATGGCGAAGATGATTTCCCCTGCCGCGATACCCGGCAAAAACCGCGCCTTTTGCTGCTCGGTGCCGTGGGCCATCAACGCCGGCCCCACGGTGCTGATGGTTACGAACGGCAACGGCGCACCGGCGATATTGGCCTCTTCAAAGAAAATAAACTGCTCGGTAGGGCCATAGCCCTGGCCGCCGTGTTCCTTGGGCCAACCCACCGCCAGCCAGCCGTCACGGCCCATCTGGCGGATGGTGTCGCGGTACAGCTGGCCGCCCTCTTTGCCGCGCAATTGCTCACGCAACTGCGGGGTCATCAGGTTCTGGAAGTAGTCCCGCACCTTCAAACGCAGGGCATGTTGTTCTGGCGTCAGGTCGACGAACATTCAGGCTGCTCCCAGAATCAGGCCGCTGGTTGGCACACCGGTGCCGGCCGTCACCAGTACGTTCTCGACATTGTCGACCTGGTTGACCGAGCTGCCGCGCACCTGCCGCACCGCTTCGGCCACGCCGTTCATGCCGTGGATATAAGCCTCGCCCAGTTGCCCGCCATGGGTATTGATCGGGAATTTGCCGCCACGGGCATGGTGCCCGGCGCGAATAAACTCCTTGGCCTCGCCGCGTTCGCACAGGCCGAATTCTTCCAGTTGCGGCAGTACAAACGGGGTGAAGTGGTCATAAATGATCGCCGTTTGCAGCGCCTCGGGGCCAAGTCCCGACTGGCGATACAGCTCTTTGGCGACAACGCCCATTTCCGGCAGTCCGGTGATGTCGTCGCGGTAGAACGAGGTCATGATCTGCTGGCCCGAGGTAATGCCCTGGGAACCGGCCTTGATCATCACCGGCTTCTGGCGCAAGTCCCTGGCACGTTCGGCCGAGGTGATCACCATCGCCACGGCACCGTCGGATTCCTGGCAGCAATCGAGCAGGTGCAGCGGCTCGCAGATCCAGCGCGAAGCCTGGTGTTCTTCCAGGGTGATCGGCTTGCCGTAGAAAAACGCCTGGGGGTTGGTGGCGGCAAAATCCCGTACGGCTACCGCTACGCGGCCAAAGTCTTCGGAGGTGGCCCCGTAGGTATGCATGTAGCGCTGGGCAAACATCCCGACCCAGGATGCTGGCGTGTGCAGGCCGTGGGGCATATACCAGCCGTAGTTGACGTTCTCGAACGTCGGGGTCGAGGCAAAGCCGTAGCTGCCGCTGCCGAAGCGATACCACGAGCGCTCGTTCATGGCACGGTACACCACCACCACTTTGGCCACACCGGTGGCCACGGCCATGGCTGCGTGCATGATCGGCCCGCAGGCAGCACCGCCGCCGTGGGGCACCTGGGAGAAGAACTTGACGTCCT
Organism: Pseudomonas sp. FSL R10-0056; assembly: GCF_009600105.1. Lineage (NCBI taxonomy): Bacteria > Pseudomonadati > Pseudomonadota > Gammaproteobacteria > Pseudomonadales > Pseudomonadaceae > Pseudomonas > Pseudomonas sp. FSL R10-0056. The sequence goes on along the minus strand of NZ_WIWL01000016.1, from coordinate 3,054 downwards.
TGCACCCCAATAACCGGGCGATTTCATATTCCGGCACTTTATCCACCGAGTACGAGCTGAAGCCCTCGACCTCGGAAGGTTCAATACCGGCGTCTTTCAACGCAGCCAGAGTGGCCTCCAGCGCCAGACGCAGTTCGGTGCGCCCGGAGTTTTTCGAAAATTCGGTCGCGCCCAGGCCAACAATAGCCGCGCTGCCGGAAAGTGACGATTGCGTCATGAGTACTGTCTCCGCGATCAGGGCAGAACCAGCGCGACCGTACCGGTCACGTGGTTACCCATGGAATTTTTGCCGCTGAGGGTGATTTCCACCGTGCGGGTAGTGGCATCCTGACGGGTGACCGCGCCATTGAAGGTCATGCTGTCGCCGGGATAATTCGGCGCGCCAAGCTTGATCTTCAGCGAGGCAAAACGCGCCTCGGGGCCGGCCCAGTCTTCGATATAGCGTTGCACCAGGCCGTTGGTGGTGAGGATATTCATGAAGATATGTGGCGAGCCCAACTCCCGCGCCGCCTCTACATCATGGTGGCCGGGGAAATAGTCGCGGGTGGCGATGGCACCACCGGCGATCAGGCCCACGGTGATCGGGATCGCCAGTTCCGGCAGGGTTTCGCCGGGGCGCACGTCGTCAAAGCGCTTGGTGTTCTGCAAGGTCATATTTCCATCCCAGCTTGTCGTTATGGCTCAGCCAGTCGCCGAGGCGTTCAAGGCATGCTGCCGATCCACCCAGGGCACAACCCAGGGCGCGGCTCCAGTAGAGGAAGCGGTGTATCGGGTAGGTCAGGTCGACACCTATGCCGCCATGTACGTGCTGGGCGTTGTGCCCAATCAGATGCCCCGCTTCACAGGCTTGCCAGGCTGTGGCCAGTGCTTCGCTGGGCGCCGGCAAACCGGCGTCCAGGCGGTAGCACAACTGCCACAGGGTGCTGCGCAGCGCTTCGAGGGCGATATGGGCGTTGGCCATGCTCATTTGCACCGCCTGAAAACTGCCAATGCTGCGTTCGAACTGGCGCCGCTCGGTGACGTATTCCACGGTGCGGCGGATCTGCTCAGCACTGACGCCCAGCTGCAGCGCCGCCAGTGCGGCGATGCTGCGCGGCTCCAGCCAGTCCAGCGCGGCTGGCGGGAGCAGGCACTCGGCGCGGATCAGCAGCCCGTCGATATGTACATCGGCAATGGCCTCACCATGGGTCATGCGCCCGGGCACGTGAGTGATCGCCTTGTCGCCCAACTCGACCAGCGCCAACCGCGGCTGCCCGTCAACACTGACCAGCAGCAATGCCGCCTGCGATTGCTCGGCCAGCGCCAGAGCGCCAACACGGCCTTTGACACGCCAGCCACCGTCAGTCTCTACCCCGTGCAATTGAATGCCATGGGCGTTGAACAGGCCGCTCAAATCCAGGGTCAGCAATGCCCTGCCCGCGGCGGCCTCCTCAGCCCACGCCTGCAATGACGGATCGGCAAACTGCGCGACAGTGGCAGCCGCCAGTTGATGGCGCCACAGCGGCACCTGCCCCAACGCACGGCCCTGAGCCTGTAACACCAGCATCAATTCGGTCATGCCCAGGCCGCTGCCACCCTGTGCTTCAGGGATGGCCAGGGCTTGCAGGCCGGTTTCCACGCACAGTTCCCACAGCGGCTGCATATAGGCCTGCTCACTAGTATCGAACTGGCGCAGGCGGTCATCGGTGCAATAGTCGGCAAACACGCTGCCGGCCATTTCGGCAATGGCGCCCTGGTCTTCGCTAATGTCGAAATCCATGCTGGCTCCCTTACTCGACCACAGGTCGGAATAGCGGCAAGGTCAACTCGCCATCGAAGGTCTGGAACTCAAGCTGCAAGGGCTGGCCAATACGCAGGTCCTCGCGCTTGGCGCCTGCAAGCCCCGCCACCAGACGCACGCCCTCCTCCAGCTCGATCAGGCCGATCGGGTTGGGATGGTCGAACGGGGCAACTTCGGGGTAATGCATGATCACAAACGAATACAGGCTGGCGCGGCCGCTGGCCTGCACACTGTCCCAATCAAACGAGTGGCATTCGATGCACACCGGCGCCGGCGGATGACGCAAGGTCTGGCACTGGGTGCAGCGCTGGATCAGCAGCTTGCCGGCGTCACAGCCTTCCCAGAAAAACCGCGTGTCATCGCTCATGCCCGGCTTCGGCCGTTTGACCACCGCAGCCGCTTCGGCCTTGGCCGGAGCGGCCTCGACCGCATGGTTGTTGGCCGGGCGAAACTTGAATACGCGAAACAGCAACTGGCCAACGGCCTCGTCGCCACTTTTGTGTTCAATGAAGTAGTCCATCACCAGGGTGACAAAGAAGCCGGTGCCCAGACCGGTGGTTTTTTCGTCGCCCACCGAGTCAAGCCGCGTGGTGTAGTAGAGCTTTTCACCCGGACGCAGGTTGCGCTCGAAGGTCAGTTCGGAGTTGACCGCGACCACCGACGGATAACCGTAGGACTCAATCAGCTTGAGCACTTCATAGGGGTTTTCGGTGGTCGAGCCGGGCGCATAGTTGTTTATGTGAAAACCTTCCATGCACCACACCTGCAACATCGCAGGCGGCGCCACCAGCCCGTCCTGGGCGCTGTTGGCGGCAAAGGCCGGGTCGGTGTAAAGCGGGTTGTCGACGCCCATGATCTCGCACCACTGGCGGATCATCGGGGCGTTGACTTCGTCCCAGGCGTAGACGCGACCATATTCACGCCCCACCAGGGCGCGCACGTCGGTTAGCAATTGAGAATCAGCCAAGTTCGTCTCCTGCGTGTCAAGTGCAGCAACCGGGTGGTCGCCGCTGAAGGTCGTCAGTGCGCAGCGCTCAAAAAAGCCGGGCGTTCGCCGCCGCCGTGCAACAACAGGTTGCAGCCGCTGGCATAGCCGGCCAGGGGTGATGCGATAAACAGGCAGGCGTTGCCGATGTCTTCGGGCAGCGCCATGCGCCCGGCCGGGATCCCGGCGCTGACCGCCGCGATGCCTTGTTCGTCGCCAAAATGCAGATGGGCCTGCTCGGTGCGTACCAGCCCCGGACTGACCGCCACTACCCGCACCTTGGGTGCCC
>NZ_WIWL01000015.1:0-7468 GCF_009600105.1 Pseudomonas sp. FSL R10-0056 | reverse complement strand
GGCCAGCGCAAGGCGGGCTGCCCAGGCGGCGGCACTGAACGTTGCCCAGCGCCAATTGCACACCCAGCGCGCTGCCATTGAACAAGCCCGTGCACAACTGGCCAGCGCCCAGGCCAGCACCCGCCAAAGCAAGCTTGATGAACAGGACACCGTGGTTTACAGCTCCCTGGCCGGCCGCGTCGGCAGCCGCTCGGTGCGGGTGGGCCAATACCTGCAACCCGGAACGCGCCTGATGACCATAGTGCCCCTCGATGAGGTCTACCTGACCGCCAACTTCAAGGAAACCCAGATCGAGCGCATGCACCCCGGCCAGACCGTGGCGGTGCATATCGATGCCTGGCCGGGGATAAAATTTGAGGGTGTGGTTGAAAGCCTGTCGCCCGGTACCGGCTCACAGTTCGCCCTGCTGCCGTCCAACAACGCCACCGGCAACTTCACCAAGATCGTACAGCGGGTGCCGGTGCGCATTCGCCTGAACCCCTCTGCCGATAAAGGCATTGAGTGGATGCCGGGGCTGTCGGCCACTGTCGACGTCGACACCCATCGTGGCTAGTGCTGTTGCTGCATCCGCAGCGCTGCAACCGCCCCGGGCAAATGCCAGTACCAGCGACTGGATTGTGGTCTTTGCTGGCGCATTGGGCGCGTTGATGGCCACGCTGGACATCTCCATCACCAACGCCGCCCTGCCTCAGATTCAGGGCCAGATTGGCGCCTCTGGCACCGAAGGCACATGGATCTCGACCGGCTACCTGATGGCTGAAATTGTCATGATCCCGTTAACCGCCTGGTTGACACGGGTGTTCGGGCTGCGCAATTTCCTGATCGGCAACGCGATTCTGTTCAGTCTGTTTTCGATCCTGTGCGGCATTAGCGAAACCTTGCCGCAGATGGTCATTGGCCGGCTCGGCCAGGGCTTTGCCGGGGGGGCCATGATTCCCACGGCGCAGGTGTTGGTGGCCACCCGCTTACCGCGCCATCAAATGCCCATCGGCATGACAATGTTCGGCCTGATCGTACTGCTCGGGCCACTGCTGGGCCCGGTATTGGGCGGCACCCTGACCGAAAATTTCAGCTGGCGCTGGTGTTTCTTTCTGAACATTCCGGTGTGCGCCTTGCTGCTGGTGATGCTCAGTCAGGGTCTGAAAAAAAGCCCGAGCAACTGGCAAGCGTTTATCAAGGCCGACTGGCTGGGGATTATCGGCCTGACCGTGGGCCTTAGCGCCATGACCGTGGTACTCGAAGAAGGCAATCGCGAGCGCTGGTTCGAGTCTTCGCACATCATCGGCCTGAGCCTGCTGGCGGTGTCCGGGATCGCCTTGCTGCTGATTGCCCAGAGGCTGTCGAAGACGCCGATTGTGCGTCTGAAACTCCTGCTCAATCCGCGCTTTGCCAGCGTGATCGCGATTGTATTTGTGGTGGGCTGCGGACTGTATTGCGTGGCTTTTGTACTGCCGCAATTTCTGAGCAATATTGCCGGTTTCAATGCTCAGCAATCCGGAGCGGTGATGCTGATGTCGGGTTTGCCGGCGTTTTTGATGATGCCTGTTTTGCCACGCCTGCTTGGCCGCGTGGATACCCGCATCATGGTCATGCTTGGCCTCGGTTGCCTGGCCAGCAGTTGCCTGTTGGCCATGGGGCTGACCGCCGACAGCGTGGGCGAGAATTTCACTCGCACCCAACTGCTGCTGGGCCTGGGCCAGGTAATGGCGATGATGCCGCTCAATCAGGCCTCCATGAGCTGCGTGCCGGCCCACGAGGCGGGTGAGGCTGCGGGTATCTACAACATGGCGCGCAACCTCGGCGGCTCGGTGGGGCTGGCGCTGCTGGGGACGTTTATCGAGCGGCGCAGCAGCTTCCATGACGCCACCTTGCGCGATGCCGTAAGCGTACAGTCGGTCGAAGCTCACACTCAGCTTGCAGCGTCCGCCCAGGGCTTTTTCGCTGAGCACGGCGATCTCGCCCATGCCCAGCTCCAGGCACTGGGTCAACTGGCCGGGCAGATCCAGGTTCAGGCGCAAGTGATGACCTACAGCGAAACCTTCTACGTGCTCGGCATCGCCTTGCTTTTGTGTCTGCCCCTCGCCCTCTTTCTAAAAAAACCGCCTGCCGGTACGCCATTGAACACAGGACACTGACCATGATCGCTTGCAAACCCTTGAGCCTGTTGGGTCCGTTGTTGCTGGTGGGCTGCACCTTGGGCCCGGACTATCACGCGGCACCCGACAGCCACCTGCAAGACAGGGACTTTACCCGTCAGGTGGTTGGCACCCAGGCGCAAACACCACAGGTTGCCGAATGGTGGCGCGACCTCAATGACCCGGTGCTCAACCAGTTGATCGACAGTGCACTGGGCCACAGCCCCGATCTGCAAGCGGCCGCCGCGCGGTTACGCCAGGCCCGCGCCGGACTGGCGGAAAAACGCAGCAACCAGATGCCCAAAAGCTCGGCCACGGCAGCGGCGCTTTACACCGGCTCGGGTGACAGCCAGACCGACGCCACCCACCTGTACCTGAGCGGTTTCGATGCCAGCTGGGAGCTGGATATTTTCGGCGCCAGCCGCCGCGCGGTAGAAGCAGCCAGTGCCGAAGCCGATGCCGTACAGGCGGATCTGGCCGACGCCCATGTGCAACTGGCCGCTGAAGTGGGCCAGGCCTATATCGGCCTGCGCGACCAGCAACAGCGGCTGCGCATCGCCCGCCAGTCCGAACAGCTTGAGCGCCAGTTGCTGGACTTTACCGGGCAGCGCCTGGCCCAGGGAACCGCCTCGGAACTGGACCGTGAACGCATCGCCACCCAGGTCGAAACCACCCGTGCCGCGTCCATCGCCCTGGAGCTGGAAGTGATTGAATCCCTCGACGAACTGGCCTTGCTCAGCGGTCTCGAGCCCGGCGCCCTGGACACCCGTTTGGGCACCGAAGCCGCGCTGCCGGCACTGCCCGCCATGGTCAATATCGGTGACCCGGCGCAGTTGCTGCAACAGCGCCCCGACATCCGCGCTGCAGAACGCCGGCTGGCTTCCAGCACCGCGCAGATCGGAGAACACAAGGCGGCGGCATTTCCCAGGGTCAGCCTGTTCGGCTCCCTGAGTTTCAGCGCCAGCGCGCCGGGCCATCTGTTGCGCAAGGACAACCTCAGCGCCCTGGGTGTCCCCTATCTGCAGTGGAACTGGCTGGACTTTGGCCGCGTGCAGGCCCAGGTCAAACAGGCCGAAGCCGGACGCGACGAGGCCCTGGCCAGGTACCGCAGCAGCGTGCTCGGTGCCCTGCGCGATGCCGATGTGGCACTGGCCCGCTACGGTAACGAACGCCAGCGCAGGGGCACCCTGGGCCGGGTCGAAACCAGCGCCGTACGCGCATCCACCCTCACCGAACAGCGATACCGCGCCGGTACCAGCAGCGTGCTCGACTGGCTGGACGCCGAACGCACCCGCTACCGCGCCGAACAGGACCGGGTTCACAGTGACGGTCAGTTGATCAAGGACTACATAGCCCTGCAAAAGAGTCTTGGGTTAGGGTGGCGCTCCCCGACCTGATTTCCGGATAGACCATGCGCTCCAGCCAGCATGATTTGATGTGGCGCCAGCTGCTGCCCAAAGTGCGCAGGCACGATGAGCCGCTGCAGGTGCAGCTGTGCACCGCGTTTGTCACGGCCATGCTCGACGGGCGCTTACCTGGCGGTACACGGCTGCCATCGAGCCGTGATCTGGCCATGCTGACCGGGGTTTCGCGCAATACCGCAGTACTGGTCTACGAACGCCTGGTAGCCGAGGGTTATGTCGATTCGCGGCCCCGTGACGGTTTTTTTGTATGCGGCGCCATCACTCCGACACAGACCACCCGGCCTCTGCCCGAACAGGCTGCGCAACCACCTGACTGGGCCTCGCGCATGCACCTGGCGCGCAACCCGCTGGCGTTTATGGACCGCCCACCCACCTGGCGCGAAGTGCGCTACCCCTTTATCTACGGCCAGTTCGATCCCCGGCAATTCCCGCTCACCCAGTGGCGCCAGTGCAGCCGTCAGGCACTGGAATTGAAGGCCGTGGATCGTTGGTGGCAGGAAGGCGAGAACGTCGGCGCCAGCCAGCTGATCGATCAACTGATCCGCCGCGTGTTGCCGCGCCGCGGAATTGCCGCCACCCATGATCAAGTGTTGTTGACCCTGGGCCGCCAGCAGAGTTTTTACCTGCTCGCGCGCCTGTTTGCCCGCCCCGGCAGCGTAGTCGGGGTCGAGGAACCGGGCTTTCGCGATCCGCGCAATGCCTTTGCCCACGATGGCGCGCACATGGTCTCGCTGCCCATCGACGAACACGGATTGCAGATATCCCCGGCACTGGCAGCCTGCGACTATCTGTATTGCACACCCGGCTACCAGTGCCCGACCGGTGTGACCATGAGCCTGGGCCGGCGCCAGGCCTTGCTTGAACATGCGCAGATGCACGATCAGGTGATCTTCGAAGACGATGATGACCCCGAGACCGAATACGACGGCCGCGCCCTGCCAGCGCTCAAGGCCACCGACCCGGCGGAGCGAGTGATCTACCTCAGCAGTTTGTCAAAGTTGCTGTCCCCGGGGCTGGGCATCGGTTACATCGTTGCCCCGGCACCGGTGATCGAGCAACTGCGCCAGCTGCAACGGCTGATGATCCGCCAGATCCCGGGCAACAACCAGATCACCGCCGCGCTGTTTATTCAACAAGGCCACTACGATCGGTTGCTGCAACAGGCCCGGGAAAAACTGCAACTGCGGGCCGGGGCGATGGCCACCGCATTGCGTGAAGTGCTGCCGGATGCGGAGTTTGTCATGCCCAGCGGCGGCGCCACGCTATGGCTCAAGCTGGCCGGCGAGCACGACTTGCTGAGCTTGTACTACGCAGGGTTGGCCAAGGGCGTGCTGTTTGACCCGAGCAGTGCGTTTTGCGTCGAGCCCGACACCCTGCCCCGGCCTTGCCTGCGCCTGGGCTTTGGCTCCATCGCCCAGGAGCTGATTGCCCCCGGCATTCGCGAGCTGGGACTGGTGATCAACGCCCACGCGAAACGACCTGCAGTTGTGCGCGGCTGAGCCATTTGCCCCACAACAGCGCCTGCGTTGCCCCTGTGGGAGCGGGCTTGCTCGCGATGCAGGCAACGCGCTGCATCTGGCAAACCGCAGTGATCCCATCGCGGGCAAGCCCGGCTCCCACAACCCCAGGGCCATCTCTCCCTGTGGGAGCGGGCTTGCTCGCGATGCAGGCAACACGGTGCATCTGGCAAACCGCAATGCCCCCATCGCCGCCAAGCCCAGCTCCCACAACCCCAGGGCCATCTCTTCCTGTGGGAGCGGGCTTGCTCGCGATGCAGGCAACGCGCTGCATCTGGCAAACCGCAGTGATCCCATCGCGGGCAAGCCCGGCTCCCACAACCCCGGCTCCCGCACGGTAGTCGCACTACCAGCCCCTGGCCCTATCGATAGTCCCCGCTGGCCCCATTCGCTGGTCACGGATATGCAGTACTACTGCTGACCACCAAAGCACTTGGCGTCGTCCTGAAAACAAAACGTTAAGGATGGGAAACTCTCACTATGTTTTACGCAAAGTATCCGTTAGCCGTCAGCCTTGCCGCCTTCGCTTTTACCCAGCATGCGCTGGCAGCCGACACGTCCGCTGCCCCCGAATGTGCCCAGTATGAAAAGCTGCTGACCCGCGCCGAACTGGCCTTCAAGAACGTGCCCATTTGCGCGCGGATCAAGCCGGACCTGTGGGGGCTGCGCAAGGAGCTGGCCGAGCATGGCATCGGTTTTACCGCCACCTCGTATAACGGTTACACCTATGACGTATTGGGCAACAACGCGAAAAAGCAGGTGTATAACGGCCAGAACCCCAGCTACAACACGTCGCTCAACCTGTACCTGACTTACGATCTGACCCGCATCGGTTTTGCCAATGACGCGCAGCTGACACTGGCCGGCAACTGGGTGGACTCGACCTACACCCCGGCCAACCCGCGGGTCAAAACCGTCTCGGTATTTGCCATCAACCAGTCCTTTTTCAATCACCAGCTGGAACTGGAATACGGCTTCATACCCGGCGTGCGCCTGTTCTATGGCATGGCGCTGGGGGGCAGTGCCTCGACCGCCGCCCTGGGGCCAAGCAGCGTGGTGCCATTTCAGGTCGGCATGTCGGCTACCGAGCCGACCCCAACCGTCAACGTGATCGTGCGTGACCCGTCGCTGCGCTTCTACAACAGCACCGCCCTGACCCGCAGCGTCAGCCCCGAAGGCATCCAGAAGGATGTCGACCTCAACCCCAGCGGATTGCGCCTCAAGGTGCCGGATGCCCGCGCCATGCTGATCAATGAGTTCGGCTACAAGCAGGCACCGTCGGCCAGCTCCAACGCCATGTGGCTGCGCGCAGGGGCCATGTACAACACCAGCCATTACACCGAGTTCACCACCGGTGAAAAGTCGGACAACAACTACGGCGTATACCTGGCCGAGACGGTGCAGGTGACCAAGCCCTACGGCGATGCCCGCGGCTGGTATCTGGACAGCAAACTCGATTACTCGCCTGACTCGGTCAACGCCATCAACAAGGCATTCCAGGTCAGTGCCTTCAATGTCGGCCCGTTCGCCAGCCGCCCTGCCGACATGGCCGCCGTGGGCCTGACCAAGAGCTACTACAGCAAGGATCTGCGCGACGTGACCAGGAGCTATGGCATGGAAGCGGCGCCCTACACCCTGGCGGTAACCGCTTCCTATGCGGCCCGCCTGATCCCCGGCGTGTATTTGATCAGCGGTCTGACCTACACCAAGAACCCGGTATTCACGCCGATCCATTCCGATGCCCTGTTGCTCCAGGAATCGCTGAACTTCCTGTTTTAAAGCGCCAGCCCCCAGCCGTATATACCCGTCACCTGGTCCTTTGCAGCGCAGGCCCAGGTGCTAATGCGAGGTCGTAGAACATGAGCGATGAACGTTATCAACTGTCCACCGGCGACTATCTGGCGCTGGACGCCACAGCCATGGTCGCGGCGGTCAAAACCGGCGAACTGACCCCCCGGATGCTGCTCAGCGCCGCCCAGGCGCGCTGCGATGCGGTAAACCCGCTGGTCAATGCGGTCAACATGCGCCACGACGAGCATGCCAATAGCGTGCTCAGGGCCCGTCACCACGCCGGCAGCGAGCTGCTGGGAGCATTGGCCGGGGTGCCGATGCTGCTCAAGGACTTGAACACTTACCTGACTGGCACCCTGACCACCAACGGCTCAAGAATGCTGGCCGACACGCCGCCGGCAACGCGCAACAGCACCATCGTGCAGCGCTACGAGGCCGCCGGGATGCTGATCTTCGGCAAGACCACCAGTCCCGAGTACGGCCTGACCACCACCACCGAATCCTCACTGTGGGGCCAGACGCGCAATCCGTGGAGTCTGGCCCACAGCGCAGGCGGCTCATCCGGCGGTGCGGCGGCAGCCGTGGCCGCAGGCATCGTGCC
>NZ_WIWL01000014.1:0-7766 GCF_009600105.1 Pseudomonas sp. FSL R10-0056 | reverse complement strand
GGCGCCCGGCCTGCCAGCGCTCCAGTCGTCCCGGTGACGGCAGCCCCAACGCGCCGACCAGCCGCTGGCCGAGGGATGAGTTGACGAAGTCGATATAACGGTCTGACATGGAACACTCTCCGACAGGTGGGGTTCAAAGGGTTGACCACAAACAGACCGTGGTCGTTCGTTATCGGCAATAAGGCCTACGCTGGTAACGATTAATGGATTTAAGAGAATAGGGTGAATCGTATGAGTCTGCGTCGTGTAGCAATTATTGGTGGTAATCGAATCCCGTTTTCTCGCGCCAACGGGCCTTATGCGACTGCCAGTAATCAGGACATGCTGACGGCGGCGCTGGAAGGGCTGATCGAGCGATACAACCTTCACGGGTTGCGCATGGGCGAAGTAGTGGCCGGGGCGGTGCTCAAGGATTCGCGGGATTTCAGCCTGACCCGCGAATGTGTGCTGGGCTCGCGGCTGTCGCCGCAAACTCCGGCCTATGACTTGCAGCAGGCCTGCGGTACAGGGCTTGAGGCGGCATTGCTGGTGGCCAACAAGATTGCCCTGGGGCAGATCGAGTGCGGGATTGCCGGTGGCGTGGACTCTGCCTCCAATGTTCCGATCGGCATCAATGACGGGCTGCGCAAATGGCTGCTGCAGTTCAACCGCCTCAAGGCACCTGTGGACAAGCTCAAGGCGTTGCTGCAATTGCGTCCGGGCTTTTTGAAGCCCGAATTTCCACGCAACGGCGAGCCTCGCACCGGGCTGTCGATGGGCCAGCACTGCGAGTTGATGGCGCAAACCTGGAACATCCCCCGGGTTGAGCAGGACGAGCTGGCGCTGCACAGCCATCAGGCACTGACGGCGGCTTACCACGCCGGCTGGGAAGATGATCTGCTTACGCCATTTATGGGCCTGAGCCGTGATAACAACCTGCGTGCCGACCTGACCCTGGAGAAACTGGCCGCCCTCAAGCCCGTATTCGAGCGCAGCGCCAAGGGCACGTTGACGGCGGGCAACTCCACGCCACTGACCGATGGTGCGTCGACGGTCTTGTTGGGCAGTGAAGAATGGGCCAGGGAGCGCGGCTTGCCGGTCTTGGCGTATTTGCGCGATGGTGAAACAGCTGCTGTAGATTTCGTACACGGTGCAGAAGGGTTATTGATGGCACCGGTATACGCCGTCCCACGGCTGCTGGCGCGTAATGGCCTGACCTTGCAGGACTTTGACTACTACGAGATTCACGAGGCATTTGCCGCGCAGGTGCTGTGCACCTTGAAGGCCTGGGAGGACGAGCCTTACTGCAAAAGCCGGCTGGGGCTTGATGCAGCGCTGGGGGCGATTGATCGCAGCAAACTCAACGTCAAGGGCAGTTCCCTGGCGGTGGGTCATCCGTTTGCGGCGACGGGCGGGCGTATCGTGACCAATATGTCCAAGCTGCTGGCCACCGCCGGGCAGGGTCGAGGTTTGATCTCGATCTGCGCGGCGGGCGGGCAGGGTGTTACTGCAATAATTGAGCGATAGCCGTCTGTGGGAGCGGGCTTGCTCGCGATGGGCGCAATGCGGTGTGCCTGTTACGCCGTGGCGTCGGCATCGCGAGCAAGCCCGCTCCCACCCGAGATGTTGTTGTGTTTGGCTTCTGCGCGACTGCGCGTGGCATAACTCTCGGCCATCACCGAACACACGATCAACTGCAGTGGGTGGTAGATCATGATCGGCAATAAAATCAGGCCCAGCCCCGGGTTGGTCCCGAAAATCAGGGCCGCCATCGGCGCACCCGCCGCGAGGGATTTCTTGCTGGCGCAGAACACTGCAGCGATTTCATCTGCGGTGCTGAATTTCAGGGCGCGGGCGGTGCGGGTGGTCATCCACAGGATAATCGCCAGCAGGACCGCACTGCCGACCAATGCACTGACAATCACCGAACTGCCCTGCTGTTGCCACATGCCCGAGACCATCGAGTTGCAGAACGCGGCGTAAACCAGCAGCAGAATCACAACCTTGTCGCAGATATTGGTGTAGCGCTTGTGCCGGGCAAAAAAGCGTCCGCACAGCGGGCGAACCAACTGGCCCAGCACCAGCGGCAGCAACAGCATGGCGCACAGGTCGAGCAGGGTTGAACCCAGGTCGATGCCCCCTGCGCCGCTGCCCACCACGAAGCTGACCAGCAAGGGTGTCAGGAAAATCCCCAGCACGCTGGACAGGCTGGCGTTAAGAATCGCTGCCGGCACATTGCCTCCAGCACTGCCGGTCAGTGCCACCGACGAGGAAATGGTCGAGGGCAGGGCACACAGGTAGAAAAATCCCAACATCAGCAACGGCGGGATATGGGCGCCCAACAGCTTGTTGGCGACCACCCAGATCAGCGGGAAGACGATAAAGGTAAAGCCCTGCACCATAACGTGCAGGCGAATGTTTTTCAGGCCGTGACTGATCTGCTCACTGGACAGGTTGACCCCGTGCAGGAAAAACACCAGAAACACTCCGATATTGATCACCCATTCCGCGTGCATTGCGCCGCCAGTGCTACCGAAATGCGGAAACACATAGGCCAGGAAAGTCGCCAGCAGCATGCCGCACAGAAACCAGTCGGTGAACATTCGTTTGAGATGTTTGAGTACAGGCATTGTCGGCACCGCAACATTGTAAGAATTGATGACTTAGCCTAACGTCGCAGCAATCTGTCGTCTTGCGATATAAGGCCAATCAATGCCGCCAAACGGACAACGTGGGCTGCCGCGTGCCATTCCGGTACTCGATGCCCTGCCACGACCCCTGTACGCCCGGGCCGAAAGCCTGGGCGCGGGCTCGTGGACGCCGCGCCATCGACACGATTGGGTGCAGTTTTCGTACGCCATTAGTGGTGTGCTGGGCGTACATACCGACGAGGGCAGTTTTTTTGCGCCCCCGCAGTGGGGTATCTGGATTCCGGCCGGGCTGGAGCATGAAGTGATCACCTCGATGCGCGCTGAAATGCGCAGCCTCTATGTGCGCCGTGAGGACTGCCAATGGGCGCCGGGGCAGTGCCGGGTACTGGAGGTCACGCCGCTGGCCCGGGAGCTGATCAAAAGCTTTTGTGCGCTGCCCGTCGACTACCCCGAGGAGGGGAGCTGCGAGCAACGCTTGGTGGCGGTGCTGCTGGACCAGTTGGCAAGCCTGCCCGAGGTCGGTTTTTCACTGCCGTTGCCCCGTCATGAACGTTTGCTGGTGCTGTGCAATGAGCTGGTCGAAACCCCTGATGCCGAGGCGAACCTGGGCCTGTGGTCGTATCGGCTGGGGATGTCCGAAAAAACCCTGATGCGTTTGTTTCAACGTGAAACAGGCTTGAGTTTCCGCAGTTGGCGGCAGCGGGTGCGTCTTCTGTCATCGTTACGGGTGCTGGAGGAGGGCGGTCATGTCACGCGGGCGGCGCTGTCTTGCGGGTATGAATCAACGTCGGCGTTTATTGCGGCGTTTAAAAAGATGTTCGGCTTTACCCCGGGTGACTTGTTTCGACAGGGTTAAGTCGGTGCTCAAAACGTGTTGCTCGTCTATCATTCAAATCGTTTGCCCTCTCCCCGTGGTGAGTGGATTGCCGTATAACGAATGACATTCGCGTGTTTGGTAATAAAGGACCCACAATAAAAGCTGATGAAGACTCCAAAACGCTTAGAACCCCTGATCGAAGACGGTCTGATCGACGAGGTGCTGCGCCCACTCATGAGTGGCAAGGAAGCAGCTGTATACGTAGTCCGCTGCGGCAATGAGCTGCGATGCGCCAAGGTTTACAAGGAGGCCAACAAACGAAGTTTCCGCCAGGCCGCCGAATATCAGGAGGGTCGCAAGGTTCGCAACAGCCGTCAGGCCCGAGCGATGGCCAAGGGCTCGAAGTTCGGTCGTAAAGAAACCGAAGATGCCTGGCAAAACGCCGAGGTAGCGGCACTGTTTCGCCTGGCCGGTGCGGGTGTGCGGGTTCCTAAACCGTTCGACTTCCTCGAAGGCGTGCTGTTGATGGAACTGGTGGCGGACGAGTACGGCGATGCGGCTCCGCGTCTCAATGACGTGGTGCTGGAGCCGGATCAGGCCCGCGAGTACCACGAGTTCCTGATTCAGCAAATCGTGCTGATGCTGTGTACGGGGCTGGTTCACGGCGACTTGTCCGAGTTCAACGTTTTGCTGACGCCAACCGGCCCGGTCATCATCGACTTGCCCCAGGCGGTCGATGCGGCGGGTAACAACCACGCCTTCAACATGCTGGAGCGTGACGTGGGCAACATGGCTTCCTATTTCGGGCGTTTTGCGCCGGAACTGAAGAAGACCAAGTACGCCAAGGAAATGTGGGCACTTTACGAAGCTGCCACCCTGCACCCTGGCAGTGTGTTGACGGGCGAGTTTGACGAGCCGGACGAGCTGGCGGATGTCGGCGGGGTGATGCGCGAAATCGAAGCTGCACGTCTGGACGAAGCTTTCCGCCAGGCAGTGCGTGCTGCCGATGATGCGCCACCGAGCAAGGCTGAAGAGCCACCACCCCCGTGGATGCAGTAATTGGCTAACTAAAAAATCCGGCTCAGGCCGGATTTTTTATGCGCCTGGGGCTGCCCGGGTTCTTGTGGGAGCGGGCTTGCTCGCGATGGAATCACCGTGTTTTACCTGTCAGAGCGCGTTGTTTGCATCGCAGGCAAGCCAGCTCCCACGGGTAATGCGCCGCTCATCAAAACCGCTGCTGCCCTGTTCCTGGCAAGTGTTTGGGCGCTCAAAACCGGTTCAGCGGAATCTTCAGGCTGCACAGGCCGCTGTCATCCGCAGGCGGCAGGTTGCCTGCACGAATATTGACCTGAATCGCCGGAATCAGCAGCGCCGGAACCCCGAGGGTGGCATCGCGGGCCGTACGCATGCCGACAAAACCTGCCAGGTCGATGCTGTCATTGACGTGGATGTTTTTTGCCCGCTGTTCACCCACCGTGGTCGACCAGCAGGCTTCGCGCCCGGCTGGCGGGTAGTCATGGCACATAAACAGGCGGGTCGACTCAGGTAATGCCAGCAGGCGCTTGATCGATTGATACAACTGCCGCGCATCGCCACCCGGGAAGTCGCAACGGGCGGTGCCCACATCAGGCATAAACAGGGTATCGCCCACAAACAGGCTGTGGTGTTCTACCTGATAGGCCATATCGGCCGGGGTATGGCCGGGCACATGCAGCGCCCGCACCTCTAGTCGCCCGATATGAAACAGCTCGTCGGGCTCGAACAGGCGATCGAACTGCGAGCCATCAAGCTTGAATTCCGGCTCAAGGTTATAGATATCGCGGAACACCCCCTGGACCTGGGTGATGGCAGCCCCGATGCCGATCTGCCCGCCCAGCTTGCGCTTGAGGTAAGCGCTGGCCGACAGGTGGTCGGCATGGGCGTGGGTCTCCAGCAGCCATTGCACCTTCAGGCCTTCAGCCTGCACGAAAGCGGCGATGGCGTCGGCACTGACGGTGCTGATACGCCCGGCGGCGGCATTGTAGTCCAGCACCGGGTCGATGATTGCGCACTCCACGCTGCCAGCAGCATGGACCACGTAGCTCACGGTCGACGTCGCCGGGTCGAAGAAACCTTGAATTTCGGGATGCATGAGGGGCCTCGTGGCGGTCGTTGAATGATCAATATATTGAAAGATATATTATCGAGTCGTAGACTGTCGACCATCACGCACCGGAGCTTTTCATGACTGCTCAGCTAACCAGCGAAGAAATCGGGCTTCTGCGCGACTCTGCTTCCAAAGCCTGCACCCTTCTCAAAGCGTTGGCCAATGAAGATCGCCTGCTGCTGCTCTGCCAGTTGACTCAAGGTGAGCGCAATGTCGGCGAACTTGAAGCGCTGACCGGCATCAGACAACCCACACTGTCGCAACAACTCGGTGTGTTGCGCGATGAGGGCATGGTCAATACCCGAAGGCTGGGGAAATACATTTTCTACTCACTCGCCAGCTTTGAAGTGGTTTCTGTGATGCAGACCCTGTCGGGGCTGTATTGCGGGCAAGCGCTCAAAAAGTAACGCCCTCCCAATCCATTCATTTTAGTTGTGCCTGGAGTGCTCAATGGAGCAAAGCATCAAGCGAATCGACGCGTCATTTTCCGTGACCGGTCAGATCGAGCAGTCTGATCTCCAATCCTTGGCTGCGCTGGGTTTTGCCAGCGTGATCTGCAACCGCCCCGACCATGAAGGCGGGCCTGAGCAACCCGAACACACCGCGATGCAACAGGCCGCGCAGGCCCTGGGGCTGAGCTTTGCCTATCTGCCAGTAGCGACCAGCGGCGCAACACCCGGGCAGGTGCAGCAATTGCGTGAACTGCTCGACGAGTTGCCCAAACCGGTGCTGGCGTACTGCCGCACGGGCAATCGCTCTGCCAAGCTTTTTGAAGCGGCCACCCAGGGCACGCGTGAGGCCAGGCAGTACGATGTGGTCGTGGTGGGCGGTGGCTCGGCCGGTATTTCGGTGTCGGCCAGCCTGTTGAAGCGTAACCCGGCCTTGCGTATCGCCGTGATCGAGCCCAGCACCGAACACTATTACCAGCCCGCCTGGACGCTGGTCGGGGGAGGGGCCTACGATATCAAAAACACGGTTCGCCCCACCGTTGCGGTCATGCCCAAAGGTGCTGTGTGGGTCAAGGCGTCGCTGTGTGCCTTTGCTCCGCAGCGCAAGGTTGTGCTGCTCAGCGATGGCAGCGAGCTGGGTTACCAGCAACTGATCGTTTGCCCGGGGCTGGAACTGGCCTGGGAAAATATCGAGGGCCTTGAAGAAACCCTGGGCAAGAATGGCGTGACCTCCAACTATCGTCACGATCTGGCGCCCTATACCTGGGAACTGGTGCGCAGCCTGAAGGGCGGCAAGGCACTGTTTACCCAGCCGGGCATGCCGATCAAGTGTGCGGGTGCGCCGCAAAAAGCCATGTATCTGGCCTGCGATCATTGGCGCAAACGCGGTGCTCTGGACGCTATCAAGGTGGAGTTCAACCTGGCGGGGGCGGTGTTGTTTGGCGTGCCGGCTTTTGTCCCGCCGCTGATGAAGTACGTTGAAGCCTACAAGGCTCAATTGGCCTTCCAGTCCAATCTGGTCAAGGTTGACGGTCCCGCCAGAACGGCCTGGTTTGATGTGACTGATGCCAAGGGCGGTGTGACTTGTGTTGCTAAAACCTTCGACCTGCTGCATGTGGTACCACCGCAGCAGGCGCCCGATGTGATCCGCCGCAGTGAACTGGCGGACAAGGCGGGCTGGTTCGAGACCGATCCGGCGACCCTGCAACATCCACGCTACCCCGAAATCTTCGCCCTGGGCGATGTGTGCAATACACCCAATGCCAAGACCGCGGCGGCAACCCGCAAGCAAGTGGTCGTGGTGGCCGAAAATCTGCTCGCACTGCGCAAGGGCGTGACCTTGCCCAAGCGTTATGACGGCTATGGCTCCTGCCCGCTGACCGTGGAAAACGGCAAGGTGATCCTGGCTGAATTCGGCTATGGCGGCAAACTGCTACCCACCTTTCCCCTGGACCCGACCGTACCCCGCAAATCGGCGTGGCTGCTCAAGGCCACATTGCTGCCGTGGTTTTACTGGCAAGGCATGCTCAAAGGCCGCGAGTGGTTCACTGACTGCAAGCCGGATTGACCCTGACCATGTTGATTATTTTATTTGGCATGCTGGTGGGGTTGGTGCTTGGGCTGACCGGTGCCGGTGGCGGCATCCTGGCCATCCCGGCGCTGACTCTGGGGCTGGGCTGGACCCTGGCGCAAGCGACACCGGTGGCGTTGCTGGCCGTAGGCAC
>NZ_WIWL01000013.1:0-8210 GCF_009600105.1 Pseudomonas sp. FSL R10-0056 | reverse complement strand
CTCCACCACCAGCCGGCGTGCCGCCGATTGCAACAACGGCTGCACCCCGGCCCGCAGACACGCGGCTTTGAGATGTCCATACAGCACTGCGCCACACTGGCCCTTGCCCACCGTACGATGGCCGCGGGGGGCCGGTGGCTGGGTGCCGGCATGGGAAGGCACCAGCTCATTGCCCGAGTAATACAAAAAATGGCCATCGGACGGGTATGAGGTCTTGCCCCCCGGCGGTACGCTGTGGGCGTAGCGGGCACCGTGGCTTTCAAGCCAGTCAAGATTGCTGACACTGTCATCGCAGAATTTTTGCAGGGTTGCATCGCTGACTACGCCCTGGGTTTCGTGCTTGAGGTAGTCAAACATCGCTTGGGTGCTGTCGGTGAAACCTGCGGCCTGTTGATGCCGGGTGCCGCCACCGGCGTAAACCACACCACCGCTTTTGGCACTGGCGCCACCGCCGGTAAAGCGGTCCGCCACAATCACCCTGGCGCCATTGCTGCTGGCCTCCAGCGCAGCGCAGGCACCCGCCGCCCCCCAACCTATTACCAGCACGTCGCAGGTGTCGTGCCAGTCCCCTGCACTCAGGCGCTCGGCCTGCAAGGGCGCGAGAATTTTGCTGTTGCTGGACGTATTCTGCGCTCGGCTCATGACAGTGCCCGCACCTTGCTGCTGGCCGTAGCCGGCACGCTGCTGGCGATATGATTGGCGGCGATATAACCAAAGGTCATGGCCGGGCCCAGGGTGCCACCGGCGCCCGGGTAGCTGGTGCCCATCACCGATGCCGAGCAATTGCCGATCGCATACAGGCCGGGGATCGGCTGGCCGCCCTCACGCACCACCTGGGCATGCTGGTTGGTCAGTAACCCGCCCTTGGTGCCGATATCACCGGCATCGAGGCGCATGGCGTAGTACGGCCCCTTGCGCAACGGCGCCAGGCACGGGTTGGGTTGGATATTACTGTCGCCGTAGTAGCGGTCGAAGACGTTGCCGCCGCGATCGAAGTCCAGGTCGACACCCGTTTGGGCGTAGCCATTGACCTTCTGCACGGTGCTGTCCAGCCCCTGCGCATCCACGCCGATCTGCATGGCCAGGGCTTCAAGGCTGTCGGCCTTCCAGTACACGGTGTTGAGCCACTCCTTGCGCAGCCGGCTGTCGGGCATCACCTGGGCCGGCATCAACGGGCCCATGGCGTAGTGGAAGCGAAAGTGCCCGTCGAAGATCACCCACGAAGGCACTGATCGGCCATCAGTCTTGCGATTGTCCTGGTACATGGCGTCGACGAATTCCAGGTACGGCGCCGCTTCATTGACGAAGCGCTGACCCAGGCTGTTGACCACAATAGCCCCCGGGAACGCCCGTTCGGCAAACACCCCGCGGGGTTTTTCTTCGCCGGGTACGGCAATGGTCGGTGCCCACCAGGCCCAGTCCATCAGCGCGGTGGCCGCGCCAATGTGCATGCCGGCCTCAAGCGCTGCCCCGGTATTGTTGCCCGGTGGCGTGGCGCTCCAGCTGGCGCGGGTCGGCTGCGGCAGGAACTTCTCACGCAGCGTCTGGTTCTGTTCGAAACCGCCAGAGCCGAAAATCACGGCGCGACGGGCCTTGAGTTCAAGCACCTTGCCGCCGGTGGCGACCTTGATGCCGCACACCCGGTCACCGTCGAGCACCACATCCTGAAAGTCGGTGTTGAGCCACAGCGGCACGTTGCGGTCCATCAGCGAACGACGCAACGACGCCACCAGCGAACTGCCCAACGCAGCGCGGCGGTCGTACTTACTTTTGCGCCGCCATATGAAGTCGAGCTTGTAGCGCGCCATCAACTTGAAGATCAGCCATTGCCAGCCAAAGCTGCGCGCCATGGCCTTGTGCGCATCGCGGGCCGTCCAGGCAATGCGCCCCATCAACAGGGTGGAGGGTGAAGGCTTGCGCAGGTTGGGCAGCTCTTCGGCCAGCAGGCTGGTGTCGAACAGCTCCGGGTCCAGGGTGCGACCACCCGGCAAGGCGCCGGGCAGTTGCGGGTAGTAATCGGGGTATTTGTCGGCCACCGCATAACGCACGTGGCTGTTGGCAGTGAGCCTTTTGATCATCGGCGCGGCGTGATCCAGATACGCCTTCAGGCGCACCGGGTCGCCATGCTCGCCGGTGGCCGCCTTGAGGTACTGCATCGACAGCTCGGGGCTGTCCTGCCCGCCGAGCGCGGCAAAGTAGTGGTTGTTGGGGATCCAGATACCGCCACCGGAAATCGCCGAAGTGCCACCGTATTTATCGCTTTTTTCGACAATCAGGACCGACAGGCCCTGATCAGCCGCAAACAGGGCTGAGGTCATGGCGCCGGCGCCGGAGCCGACAACAATTACGTCATAGCTGGACTGAGACTGATCGTGAGCCGTCATTATTGTTATGCCTTGCGCTGAGGTCAGAGGTGTTTTGCCGGATGTAGATCAGCCGATCACACAAACGGATCCGCGTTGGGCAGGCCCAATTGCACCAGGCCGTAACTGCGCCGGTAAGCCGCCTCGTTATTGGCGATATGCCCGCGAGCCTGATGCAGGTCACGGAAGAAGCGCGCCACCGGGTTGGTGTTGTACAAGCCCGATGCGGCCATGCAGCGCAGCAGGTCACTGACCCGGTCGGCGCACACATTGGTCACATGGGAAGACTGGTAGCGATACAGCAGGCGGGTTTCCACATCCGGGTATTCCCCGGCGGCGGCCAGCGCCATCAGGTTGGCGTAGTTGCGCATCAGCACCAGTTTGAGCGAGTCGACGGTGATGATGGCTTCGGCCACGGCAGCCTGGGCGGCCGGGTCTTCGGCGGTTTTGGCGCCATGCTTGCCGATGTGCTTGGCCGCGTTGTCACGGAACTCGTTGATCGCGCCTTGCAGGGCGCCGAGGGCCGAGGTAGAGACGGCACGGGCAAACACCTGGGCAAACGGGATGGCGTACATCGGGTTGGTGTTGACCAGCCGCCCCGGTGTGGCTTCGATGCCGTAATTGTTGGTGCGCTGTACTCGATGGGCCGGAACAAAAGCGTCTTCAACGACGATATCGTGGCTGCCGCTGCCGCGCAGCCCCAACACGTCCCAGTTCTGCTCGATACGGTAGTCGCTGGCCGGGATCAGGAAGGTGCCGTGTTCGGTAGGGCCGGTTTCATCTTGCGGCACGATGCCGCCAAGCAGACACCACTGCGCATGCTGGCTGCCACTGGAGAAGCCCCAGCGCCCGCTGACCTGATAGCCGCCCTTGACCGGCGTGACCTTGGCCACGGGCATATAGGTCGAGGCCACCAGCACCGAGCTGTCCTCGCCCCACACATCACGCTGCGCCTCTACCGGGTAACGCGCCAGTTGCCACGGATGCACACCCACTACGCCATAAACCCAGGCGGTGGACATGCAGCCTTCGGCCAGGGTCATCTGGATTTCAAAAAAGGTGCGCAAGTCGATTTCATGGCCGCCCCACTTTTTCGGTTGCAGGGCACGAAACAGCCCGGCTTCCTGCATTTCGCGAACGGTTTCGTCAGGTAGCTTGCAGTCCTTGTCCGCCTGGGCTGAACGGCTTTTAAGCGCAGGTATCAAATTGCGCGCGCGTTGCAGCAGCTCAAGCTCAATCGGACTTTTCTCTCGTATCTGATCCATCCGTGTGTTCTCCGTCAGTCTCTCGCTGCGCGAATGCGCGGGCGGTGTGTGACGAATAATCCCGCCAGCGGGGTTGTGGATCATCGTCAAAGCGGACTAGTCGGGATATCGGGTGAAGGCTGGCCCTCACCCCAACCCTCTGCCAAAGGCAGAGGGAGCTAGCCGCAGGGCAAACGCCAATCAATCCCCTCTACCTGAGGGAGAGGGTCAGGGCGCTTTTTAAACCACCGGTAACTTCGCAAAAGGCCGATCCTGCTCGATCTGCGCGCCCAAACGCAGCAACACGTCTTCACCGCCCAATGGCGCGGTGAACATCATGCCGATGGGCAGGCCGTTGTCGCTCATGCCCACCGGCAACGACAGCGCCGGCTGCCCGCTGACGTTGGCCAACACGGTAAAGGCCGCGCTGCCCATGGCGTTGTGGGCATAGCTGTCCCACGGCTGGTTCAGGCTCAGCAGGCCCAGGTCCGGGGTAATGTTGGCCGTTACCGGCGACAGGATCACGTCGTACTTCTGGAACTGCTCTTCCATATAACCGCCAATACTTTCGAACGACTGCCGCGCCCGGTACAGACCCTCTCCAGTGACTTTTTGGGCATTGCCCAGTACCACCTGGGTGATGCGTTCATAGTCATCGGCCGTGGCACTACGCCCCAGCACTTGCTCGCGATCGTGCACCATGGTCAGCAAGGCATCGCCAACCACCGAGCCGTGGGCTCCGAACAACTGCCGTGGGTCGATGCTCAGGCGCAATTCTTCAACTTCATGGCCCTGGGCGGCCAGGCGTTTGGCAGTGTCGTCCAGCACCCTGACCACCGCCGGGTCCAGCGGCGAGCCGGTCAACGAGTCACGCACCACACCGATACTCAGACGGCCCGGTGCAGTGCGCAGCTCTTCAACGTAAGGACGTACCAGCGGTTTTGCCCAATACGGGCTGCCCGCCTCATGTCCCTGCCCCACGTCCATAAACAGCGCCATATCGCGCATATTGCGCGACACCACGTTGCCCACGCTGGCCCCGAACCAACCCTCGTACTTGCCCGGGCCGCTTGGTGTGCGGTAACGCGTCGGCTTGAGCCCGACCAGCCCGCAATAAGACGCCGGAATGCGGATCGAGCCGCCGCCGTCGGTGGCATGGGCCACCGGCACAATACCTGCGGCAACCGCCGAAGCAGCTCCGCCGGACGAGCCGCCGGCGCTTTTGGCCAGGTTCCAGGGGTTGCGGGTCTGGCCCCACAGCAGGGATTCGGTGGTGGTGGTCAGGCCGAATTCCGGGCAGGTGGTCTTGCCAAACGGCACGGCCCCGGCTGCCTGATAGCGGTCAATCAGGGTACTGGTGTGGGGCGCTGGTGGCGCGTCCTTGTACAACCTGCTGCCATTGGTGGTGCGGGTACCTTGCAGGTAGGTGTTGAGGTCCTTGATCAGGATCGGCACCCCGGCCAGTGCGCCGGTATTCGCAGTCCCGCTGGCACTGCGGGCCTTGAGCAGTGCCTGGGCGTAGTCGTCATGGCGCATATTGACGGCATTGACCTTGGGGTTGACGGCATCACAGCGGGCCATGGCCGCTGCCAGCAGAGCGTGCGGGCTGAGTTCGCCCTTTTGTACGGCGCGGGCCATGTCGGTGGCATCCATTGCCAGGTACTCGGCGGGCGAAATGGCGGTGCCTTCAGCGGCATTGGCAAAACGCCCCAGCAGCCCGGCACCCACGGCCAGGGCGCCCGCTTTGAGGACGTGGCGACGGGGCCAGCCAGTGGATTGTTCAGGTGTTTCGGCAGGGTTTTGCAAGGTCTATCTCCAGAGCAAATCTTGTTTTTATTTAAAGAGCAACGCCCCTTGTGGGAGCGAGCCTGCTCGCTCCCACAAGGGCATTTCGGGTTTCAGTCGGCGGTGACCATCGCCTGCATGGCGGGTAAAAAGTGCTCGCCATAAGGCGGCAACAGGCCCCACTCGCGGCGCGGGTCGTGGGCCGCAGCCTTGTACACGGTGCGCATATGGCTGAACTCCAGGAACCCTTCGCGGCCGTGGTAATGGCCCATGCCCGAGGCGCCAATACCGCCAAAAGGCGCATCGTGCAAAGCCGCATGCATCATCACGTCGTTGATGCTGACCCCACCGGAAATCGTGTTTTGCAGCACATGACGCTGCTCTTCTTCACTTTGCCCGAAGTAGTACAGCGCCAGCGGGCGCTCGCGTGAATGGATATCGGCCAGCGCACGGTCAAGCTGCTCATAGGGCAACAGCACCAGTGCCGGACCGAAAATTTCTTCTTGCAGGATCAGGCTGTCGCGGGGCGGATTGATCACCACCTGCAACGGTCGCCTGCGTGTGAGCGCGTCGACCTCAAGAGCCCTAGGGAAGCGCTCGACACGCGCGCCACGCTGGCGGGCGTCCTGCACATAGCCTTCGATACGCTGCAGATGCCGGTCGTTGACCACCGCAACCACGTCAGGATTGGCGTCGGTGGCGGGCAACAGCTCCCTGTAGGCCGCGCCCAGCAGGCCAAGGAAATCTTCCATCTGTTCGCGGGGCACATACACCACGTCCGGATTGATGCAGATTTGCCCGCCGTTATTGGCCTTGGCCACGGCAATGCTGAAGGCCGCCTTGGCCAGGTCGGCACTACGGGAAATAATCACTGGCGACTTGCCGCCCAGCTCCAGGGTCAACGGCACCAGGTTTTGCGCCGCATTGCGCATCACCGAGCGGGCCACCGCAGTGCTGCCGGTAAACACCAGATGGTCGAAGGCTTGCGCAGTAAACACTTGCGCCAGTTCGGCGTCGCCGGTGACCACGGCGATTTCCAGCGGATCGAACAGCTCGGCAAAAGCCCCGGCAAGCACATCGGCGGTACGCGGCACCACTTCAGAGGGCTTGAGAATCGCCCGGTTACCCGCCGCCAGCACGCAGGCCAAGGGGCTGAGCAAGGTGAACAGCGGCGCATTCCAGGTGCCGAGAATGCCGATACTGCCCTTGGGCTGGTGCATCACCCAGGCCTTGGCGCCCAACTGGTCATAGGGCGCAAACACCTGGCGCGGCTCGTCTGCAACCCAGTGCTCGAGATGGTCGCGGGCGTATTTGAGCGAAGCCAGGGAACCCAGCACGTCATTCATCAACGAAAAGCCCTGGGGCCTGCCGCCAAAGTCGGCATCCATGGCCTCGACCAGCGGCTGCTGGAAGCGCACCAGCAACTCGATCACCCGCTGGATGCGCTCCCGACGCAGCTCGGCACTGACGTGGCCTGCGCCGACAAAGGCTTTTTTCTGCGCCGCCAACAGGCTGGTCAGCTGTTCTGGAGCAGTGCTGCTGAACGTCATGGATAAGTCCTCTGATACACCGGTTCGATCAACCGACGCTAGCGAACTGCGCCCCGCAATGCCTCGTCCGATCGGACGATAATCGGCCATATCCGTTAGTCCATTAAGACGATGTAGCCCCCGCAAGCCAGGGGAATACTGCCAGCACGAAAATTCAATCCATGAGGTTCGTCATGGCAGTGCAAAGCAGTTTTGACCCGCAGGCATTCCGTACCGCGCTGGGCACCTTCACCACCGGGGTGACGATCATCACCACCCAGGCCGAAGATGGCTCGCCCATTGGCATTACGGCCAACAGTTTCAACTCGGTATCGCTCAACCCGCCGCTGGTGCTGTGGAGCCTGGCCAAGTCCGCCCGCAGCCTGCCGGTATTCAGTGCCGGTTCGCACTGGAACGTGCATGTGCTGTCGACAGAGCAGGAGCCGCTGTCCGGACGCTTTGCCATGCAGGGCGAGAACAAGTTTGCTGAAATCGAGCTCGATAACGGCATCAGCCCCGCGCCGCTGCTGCAGGACTGCACCGCGAGGTTTCAGTGCCGCACGGCCTTTCAGTATGAAGGCGGCGATCATGTGATTTTCGTCGGGGAAGTACTCGCCTTCGATCACAGTGACCGTGCACCGCTGGCCTTTCAAAGTGGCCAATATGCCCTGGCAACCCGCAAGCCGCGCAGCGAGCTGCGCCTGGCGACCACCCCGCCACCGCCGGAATGCAGCTACACCGAAGACCTGCTCGGTTACTTGCTGGGCCGCGCCCATTACCAGCTGCTCGACGCCCTGCATCGCCTGCTGAGCAATCAGCAACTGGACGAACATGCCTTTTTTATCCTGTCAGTGCTGTGTATTCGCGACAACCTGACCCTGGATGAAATCAATCACTTCGTCAGCTATACCGGGCATGTGGTAAGCGTGGCAAGCATGCGCTTTCTCGAAAAGCAGAACCTGGTCGCCCTCGAAGGCAGCCAGCAGGCGCCACGCTATGTGCTGACCGCCACCGGCCGCGAGGCCTCGCTGCAACAGGTGGCGCTGGCCAAGGCGGTGGAAGAGAACGTGTCGGCCCGTCTCGCTCCCGGTGATGCCCAGGCGCTCAAGGTGCTGCTCAAGCGCCTGATTGCCGCCAGTGATCCCGGCTTGCCCGACCTGTGGGCGCCCCGCTAGCTTTGTACCTAAAAAGGAAAAGGACTTTTATGAATATTATTCAGCGCTTCAACCTGACCGGCAGCGTGGCGGTGATCACCGGCGGCGGCCGCGGCATCGGGCGCGGCATCGCCC
>NZ_WIWL01000012.1:0-8422 GCF_009600105.1 Pseudomonas sp. FSL R10-0056 | reverse complement strand
CAACAAGTTTTGCGGCGATGGTCTCATTGGCCTGCGCTATGCGGTGCTTGCGACAATACTTTACGTACAGAGCCTAGTAAACCAGTCATTGAGCCTGAGCAAACCTGCAGGCTAGCTTGGCTGAAAAGCGGTTTTTCTGGGTAGCGGAAATCAATGCAGTCTGCCTGTAAAATACTCATTAGTAGCGGCTCCATACTGGATTGATACGCAAGTACTTGCAGGCCAATAACAAGGCGATGATGAAGGTCACAAAAATGCTGATAATGATTTTCCATAGCGATTGTATACCCTGTTGCATAATGCTTTTGCCAAGGCTTAGAGGGTTGAATAATTCAATTGGGAAATAGGTGGGTTCAGGAAGGGCAGCTTGTGCTACCCCGAGGGCAAGCATGATAAAAGATAAGATTGAAAAAACAGTGTTGGCCGTTTGGAAGTTGAGTGGTAGTGCGGTAATGAGCAGGCCGGGTGAGCAGAATAAAATAAAGCAACTATAAAATCGGATCATGAGTGTTGAGGCTTCATAAGTGGAGTAACCCCCAAAAGGGAGCCGTGTCATCATGTAAAAAAACAAGCAGTACAAGCAGGCGATTGTGGAGTAAGCGATGAGTTGCGCTATCAGGAACACTGCTCTGGCGTGTGGCGTATAAATGAATGAACGGATGAAACCACTTTCTCGACGGCCAATGATATAAAAAGAAAATCCAAAGAACGCTACGCTTGAAGATATATAGGCATAAAACCATGCGGTGACAGCGCTGTAATCTTGATTGAAATTATCGTCTCCTTTCGAGTAGATCAGCAGATAGAAGACAGCACCGGGCGACAGTAATATCCAGAACAGTGCAGTCGGTTCCTTGAGCTGTTCCTTGATAAAAATCATGGCCAGTTGAAAGGCTCGAGATCCTGTATTCTTGTGCATGTGGTACCTGCTAAGGGAAGGGCATCCTTGTAGATTTAATACCTGCCTTAAAGTTTGTCAAAAATATGCACATCTTGTTTAAGATTGCTCCTACAGTGGTCGTATAGTTTTCCCTGTGGCTTATTAAGACTTTCTGAAACCTTTGCGATGATCTTGTTTCATTTGCGTGAGGGCTTTTATATGCTTCGCCTGAAAATATTAAAAAATTTCAAATGTTTGTGAATGTTTGTTTGTTTTTGGTAGGGCCTGTTTTAAAGAATACGTGTAAGCCCACTCTGTAGTACGGGTATGACTTTTTTCAAAAAAAGCGACGAGCGGCATGCTGTTTGAATGTGCGCTGCCATACCGCTCCTTGTTAATTGCCGTAATTAGAACTTTTCAGTCTTTACCTTTCGCGGCACTTGCTCACAGGGCGGGTCACCCATGGGTTGCGGGTCACGCTCGGGCGGCTCCTGTTGCGGTTGTGGCTCGGGAACGGGCGGCAAAGCTGGCTGGTCGATATTGGGGTCAGGGGTTTCAGGTGCAATGGGGATGCTCATCACGATGACCTCTCGGTGGCGGGATGTAGAGGGCTGTCGGACGGTTGACCGTGTGATGGCAGGTTTGATTCCGCTCACGTGACCGACGGCGCACTGCGCTGCGCGTACCGCAATATTTGCATGGCTTTTGCATAAACCAAGGGTAATTAGCCCTCACGGGGTGCCCCACAAGAGCTAGTCTTGGTGGGACTGTGGATTCAGGACATAGGCCAAGTCGAAGACCGAAATGTATGCACAGGCATGCACAACCTTTACCAGACGGAGAGCAGCATGAGTTCGAGCATGGATACTGGTAAAGGTAAAGACTCGCTGTTACCCGCCCCCACGGATATCGACGCACTGAGCAAGGCCGAACACCCCGACCCGTTTGCGGTGCTGGGGCCTCACGCCGATGATGAGGGCGGAAAGTTTATCCGGGCTTTTTTGCCCGGTGCGGCAAGTGTCAATGTACTGGCCAGGGATACCGGTGAGGTGCTGGGCCGCCTTGATGATGTGAAAGTGCCCGGCTTGTTTGTCGGGCATTTCAAACAGTCGCGGCCGTACTTGCTGCAGGTTGATTGGGGCAATGCGGTGCAAACCAGCGAGGATCCCTACAGCTTTGGCCCGTTGCTGGGTGAGATGGATCTGTACCTGTTTGCCGAAGGCAATCACCGCGATTTGAGCAACTGCTTCGGGGCGCAATTGCTGCAGGTCGATGGCATACCGGGCGTGCGCTTTGCCGTGTGGGCACCGAATGCACGGCGGGTCTCGGTGGTGGGTGATTTCAATGGCTGGGACGGTCGGCGCCACCCCATGCGCCTGCGCCATGCCAACGGCGTATGGGAGCTGTTTGTGCCGCGCCTGCAGGCGGGCGAGGCGTACAAATACGAAATCCTTGGCGCCCACGGCATCTTGCCGCTCAAGGCCGACCCCGTGGCGCTGGCCACTCAGTTGCCGCCTGATACGGCGTCGAAGGTGGCGTCACCCCTGGCCATCGAATGGCAGGATGGTGACTGGATGCAAGCCCGTGAGCAGTGTCAGCGCCGTGACGCACCGCTGTCGATTTACGAGTTGCATGCAGGATCATGGCAGTGCGAGACCGATGATGTTGGCGACATCGAGCGCCAGTACAGCTGGCCCGAGCTGGCCGAGCGCCTGATCCCTTATGTGCAGCAACTGGGTTTTACCCATATCGAGCTGATGCCGATCATGGAGCACCCGTTTGGTGGCTCCTGGGGTTATCAGCCGCTGTCGCAATTTGCGCCGACCGCCCGCTATGGTTCGCCTGATGATTTTGCCGCGTTCGTCAATGCCTGCCATATGGCCGGTATCGGTGTAATTCTGGACTGGGTACCAGCGCATTTTCCCAACGATACCCATGGGCTCGCGCAGTTTGATGGCACGGCGTTGTACGAATATGCCAACCCGCTTGAAGGCTTTCATCAGGACTGGAACACACTGATCTACAACCTTGGCCGCACCGAGGTGCACGGCTTTATGCTGGCTTCGGCCTTGCACTGGCTTAAGCACTTTCACATCGACGGGTTGCGGGTCGATGCGGTGGCATCGATGCTTTACCGCGACTATTCGCGCAAAGCCGGCGAATGGGTGCCCAACCGGCATGGCGGGCGGGAAAACCTCGAAGCCATAGAATTTTTGCGCCATCTCAATGATGTGGTTGCCTACGAGGTGCCGGGTGCACTGGTGATTGCCGAAGAGTCCACGGCCTGGCCCGGCGTCAGCGAAAGCACCGATCAGGGCGGGCTGGGGTTTTCCTACAAATGGAACATGGGCTGGATGCACGATTCGCTGCATTACATCCAGCAAGACCCGGTGTACCGCGCCCATCATCACAACGAACTGAGCTTTGGCCTGGTGTACGCCTGGACCGAGCGCTTTATCCTGCCGATCTCCCACGATGAAGTGGTGCACGGCAAACACTCGCTGATCGACAAGATGCCCGGTGATCGCTGGCAGAAATTCGCCAATCTGCGTGCTTACTTGAGTTTTATGTGGGCACATCCGGGTAAGAAACTGCTGTTTATGGGCTGCGAATTCGGTCAGTGGCGTGAATGGAATCATGATCAGCAACTGGACTGGTATTTACTGCAATACCCCGAGCACCGGGGGGTGCAAAAACTGGTTGGCGACTTGAATCGTTTGTACCGCGAGCAGCCAGCGCTGTATGAGCAGGATGATGTATCGCAGGGTTTCCAGTGGTTGATTGGCGATGACGCAGCCAACAGCGTTTATGCGTGGCTACGCTGGAGCAAGGACGGTTCGCCCTTGCTGGTGGTGACCAACTTTACCCCGGTGCCGCGCGAAGGTTATCGGATCGGTGTGCCATTTGCCGGTACCTGGCAGGAGGTTATCAACAGTGATTCGGCGATCTATGCCGGTTCCGATTATGGCAATGGCGGCGGGGTGGTGACCCAGGAGGTAGCCAGCCATGGTCAGGGCGTGTCGCTGGCCTTGAATCTGCCGCCGCTGGGGGTACTGATATTGCGGCCGGTTACTGGATAAAGCCAAAGCCCAGGCCCTATGAGCGACCTCATGGTCACCACAGATCAGCTCCCTCTCCTTCCGGGAGAGGGTTGGGGTGAGGGCAGGCGGGCACCTCGGTATTACAGATGCACCTCAACCGCCAACGGTAAATGATCGGATAAATGGCTCCACGGCTTATTGCCAAGGATCTCTGGATTATGACTGCGTGCATTGCGCAAGTAGATACGATCCAGACGCAGGAGTGGCCAGCGCGCGGGATAGCTCTTGGCCACTTGGCCGTGATGGCGCTCAAACACCTCATGCAGGTCGTCACGCTGGCGCAGGGCAGCGTTGCCTTGCTGCTTCCAGTCGTTGAAGTCACCGGCAATGATCACCGGCTCATGGGGCGGCAAGGATTTGAGCAGTTGGTTGAGCAACACGATCTGCAGTTGGCGATGGCTTTCCAGCAGGCTCAAATGCACGCAAATGGCATGCACATTGTCATGCCCCGGCACATCCAGCACACAGTGCAGCAAGCCGCGCCGCTCAGGCCCGGTGATCGACACATCGAGATTGCGCGAAGCCTTGATCGGGTACTTGGACAACAGGGCATTGCCGTGATGACCGTCGGGGTAAACGGCATTTTGCCCGTAGGCAAAGTCGCTCCACATGCTGTCGGCGAGGAATTCGTACTGTGAGGTGGCAGGCCAGTCTTCATAACGTGAGGCGTGCTTGCCGTGCTCGCCGAGCACTTCCTGCAAAAACACCAGATCGGCACCGGTGCTGCGCACGGCTTCGCGCAGTTCGGGCAGGATGAAGCGGCGGTTGAAGGCGGTAAAGCCCTTGTGTGTATTGACCGTCAGCACCTTGATTCGATGCACGGCAGGTGCTGTTGCCGGGGTGGCAGATAAAAGTGTATTGCCGACAGCTTGTTCGGTAGGCATGGTCACTCCTCTGTCAGGGGCAGTTTCAAAGCGGCAAGTTAAAGTCACAGCTTGCCGCTTTTTATGGGGGTGCACTTGATGTTTATCAATACATTCACGACACCTCGGTGTGTTGCAATTCAAACAGCACCAGCGAACGCCCGGTGACATTGTAGGGTTTGTTGAAGGGCAGATGCTGCGGGCCCTTGATGCTCGGGTCAGTGGTGTCGAGCCGGCATGACCAGCTGATGCCGTGGGGCACTTTGGGCAGGTTGAAGTTGACCGGGTCGTGGTTGGCATTGACCACGATCAGCAAGGTGGCATCAGCGCCGGCGCGCTGCACCCCGGATACTTGCGCCCGGCCATCGAGCAGCATGCCCATGCACCGGGCCTCGGCGTCCTGCCACTGTTCGGTGGTCATCTCGTTGCCATCGGCGGCCAGCCAGGTCACGTCCTTGTACTCGGGCGTGTCAACGGAGTGCCCCACCAGGAACAGGCCGCGCCGCAGGATGGGGTACTGCATGCGTAACTTGATCAGGCGTTTGACAAAGGCCAGCAGGGATTTGCCGGTCTTGTCCAGTTCCCAGTTGATCCAGCCGATTTCGCTGTCCTGGCAGTAGGCGTTGTTGTTGCCGTGCTGGGTGCGGGCGAATTCGTCGCCGGCCACGAGCATCGGCGTGCCCTGGGCCAGGAACAGGGTGGCCATGAAATTGCGCATTTGGCGCTGGCGCAAGGCGTTGATTTCGGGGTCGTCGGTGGGCCCTTCGACGCCGTGGTTCCAGGAAATATTGTTGTTGCTGCCGTCCTGGTTGTTTTCGTCGTTGGCCTCGTTATGTTTATCGTTGTAGGACACCAGGTCGTGCAGCGTGAAGCCGTCATGGGCGGTAATGAAGTTGACCGAGCTATAGGGCCTTCGGCCCCGGTGGTTGAACAGGTCGGCCGAACCGGTCATGCGCCCGGCAAATTCAGCCAGTTTGCCTTCGTCGCCTTTCCAGAACGCGCGCACGGTGTCGCGGAAGCGGTCGTTCCATTCCGCCCAGCCGGGCGGGAAGCCGCCGACCTGGTAGCCACCGGGGCCACAGTCCCAAGGTTCGGCAATCATTTTTACCCGGCGCAGCAGCGGGTCCTGGCGACAGGCCACCAGAAAGCTGTGACGTTCGTTGAAGCCGTCGTGATAGCGCCCCAGAATCGTCGCCAGGTCGAAGCGGAAACCGTCGACGTGCATCTCCCGGGCCCAATAGCGCAGCGAGTCAGTGACCATCTGCAAGACGCATGGATGGCTAAGGTCCAGAGTGTTGCCGGTGCCGGAATCGTTGATGTAGTAGCGCTTGTCCTCGGGCATCAGGCGATAGTACGAGGCGTTGTCGATGCCGCGCATGGACAGGGTCGGACCTTGTTCGTTGCCTTCGGCGGTGTGGTTGTAGACCACATCCAGAATCACCTCG
Source organism: Pseudomonas sp. FSL R10-0056 (assembly GCF_009600105.1). NCBI lineage: Bacteria > Pseudomonadati > Pseudomonadota > Gammaproteobacteria > Pseudomonadales > Pseudomonadaceae > Pseudomonas > Pseudomonas sp. FSL R10-0056. The sequence goes on along the minus strand of NZ_WIWL01000012.1, from coordinate 2,133 downwards.
AGGCCGGCCTTGTGCAGGCGCGCCACCATCTCCTTGAACTCGGCAATCTTGCCGCTGGCCAGATAGCGCGGGTCGGGGGCAAAAAAAGCGATGCTGTTGTAGCCCCAATAATTGGTCATGCCTTTTTGCAGCAGATGCTGGTCATTGACGAAGGCATGCACCGGCAATAGCTCGATGCTGGTTACGCCCAGGTCGGTGATGTGCTCAACCACTTCATCGATCATCAAGCCGGCAAAGGTACCACGCACCGCATCCGGCACGGCGGGGTGGCGCATGCTGATGCCGCGCACGTGGGCCTCGTAGAAGATGGTGCGTTCCCAAGGCACGCTCAAGCGGTGGTCATGACCCCAGGTGTGCGCCGGGTCGATGACCTTGCACTTGGGCACGAAGGGCGCGCTGTCCCGTTCATCAAAGCTCAAGTCGGCATCCGGGTGACCGATGGTGTAGCCAAACAGGGCCTCGGACCACTTCAGTTCACCCACCAGCTGTTTGGCGTAGGGGTCGATCAGCAGTTTGTGGTGGTTGAAGCGATGGCCATTTTCCGGGTCGTAGGGGCCATGCACGCGATAACCGTAGACCTGCCCGGGATGGGCGTCCGGCAGATAGCCGTGGAAGGTCTCGTCGGTGTACTCGGGCAGCTCGATACGCTCCAGCTCGACCTCGCCTGCGGCATCGAACAGGCACAGCTCGACCTTGGTGGCATTGGCCGAGAACAGGGCAAAGTTGACGCCCAGGCCATCCCAGGTGGCCCCAAGGGGGAAGGGCAGCCCTTCGCGGATGCGCAAGGGGTCGCCAGTGGGCGGTGCTGACGTGTGTTTACTCATGACCTGCTCCTGCACAACCGGATTTTTGGGTGTAGGTGGCCTGTGGGGGCGGGCTTGCGATTGCACTTCTGCGGTTCAATCCGTTGGCCGGGTTGAGGCAATCGCGAGCTGGCGCTCCCACAAGGGGGAAGGTGGACTCAAGACGAGGCAGGCTTGCGCGGTGCCCGGGGCTTTTTCTCGCCGGCAGGTTTTGCTGCGGTCTTGGCCTTGGTGGCCTTGGGGGCTGCCTTGGAGGGGGCCAGGGCTTGTGCCTGGGCCAGTTTGTGGGCCATTTCCCAGTGACGCGCCTCCTGGCCCTCCGGGCGACCTTCAGACTCCCAGATCTGATAGGCAAATTCACGAATGTGCTTGTCGTCATTACTCATGGTGAAGCTCCTTGCTCATGGGTGATTTAGCGGTCTCGCTCGTGGGCTTGCTGGCGGGCGCAGGCCAGCAGTTCAAAACGTTGGGTGGCATCGATGGCGTCCAGCAAGGTATTGCCGTCGCCCGGCAGACGTCGGCACCAATTGGGGTGGCCGCTGACGGTGCCGGGCAAGTTGGCTTGCTCCTCGAGCCCCAGTGCATCTTCGATTGGCAGCAGTACCAGCGGCGCACGGGTGTGCCCCAGATAACGGATGCTGGCGTCCAGTGTCGGGGCGTTGCCCTGGGCTTCTTCCTGAAAGTTTTGCGGATCCAGGCGCAAGGCCAGGTCCAGGCCTTCGCACTCGCGCTGACGGCTTTCGCGCCAGTGGTGTGCAGTGACCGGGTCAATCAGGCCCAGGCGTTCATTCCAGTCGATATCGCGTCCGTGCAGCCAGCCGGTGAGTGTCGGCAGGTCGTGGGTGCTGGTGGTGGCCAGGGCATCGTCCGGCCAGTCCAGAATCGGTTTGAAGCGCGCGCCGTAGTCCTGCTCGAACAGCAGCACGCGAATGCCCAGGATTGCCCGCTCGCTGAGCTTTTCCCGCAGGCCGTCAGGTACGGTGCCGAGGTCCTCGCCCAGCACGATGGCCTGGTGGCGCACCGATTCAAGGCACACCAGGCGCAGCAGGTCGTCGATCGGGTAATACAGATAGGCGCCTTCATCGGGCGAAGCCCCCAGGGGTATTACCCATAGGCGCTGCAAACCCAGCACATGGTCGATGCGCAGCCCGCCAGCATGGGCAAAATTGGCCCGCAGCATCTCGATAAAGGCACGAAAACCATTGCGCTTCAGGCCTTCGGGGGAAAACGCCGAGATGCCCCAGCCCTGGCCCGCGCGGTTGAGTGCATCGGGTGGCGCGCCCACGGTCAGTTGCGCCAGCAGCTCATCCTGGCGGCACCAGGCCTGGCT
>NZ_WIWL01000011.1:0-96677 GCF_009600105.1 Pseudomonas sp. FSL R10-0056 | reverse complement strand
ACCCTGGCCAACCTGAGTTTTACCCTGCCGGCCGGGCAGGTGCTGGGGGTGATCGGGCCTTCTGGTTGCGGCAAGTCAACCCTGGCCCGGCTGCTGATCGGCGTATGGCAGCCGCTGGCGGGCAAGGTGCGGCTGGACGGTGCCGAGCTGTCGCAGTGGGACAAACACCAGCTTGGCCCGCACTTGGGTTATTTGCCCCAGGACATTCAGCTGTTTGCCGGCACCATCGCGCAAAACATCGCACGCTTTGCCGAGGTGGATGCCGACAAGGTACTGGCCGCCGCGCAACTGGCGGGTGTGCATCAGCTGATTCTGCAATTGCCCGACGGTTATGAAACGCGCCTGGGCGAGGGTGGCGCTGGTTTGTCCGGCGGGCAGAAGCAGCGCATCGGCCTGGCCCGCGCGCTGTACGGTCTGCCTGCGGTGATCGTGCTCGACGAACCCAACTCCAACCTCGATGAAGCCGGGGAGCAGGCCTTGTTGCAGGCCATTACCCAGCTCAAACAGCACAAGCGAACCCTGATTTTGATCACCCACAAACCCAATGTGCTGACCCTCACCGACCAACTGTTGATCCTGCGCGAAGGCCAGCTACAAGCCTTTGGCCCCACGGCCAAGGTGCTCGGCGCGCCCGCTGCAGCTAAACCTGCGGCGCCCAAGCCGGCGATGAACGTGAGCTACCGGCTCGGCACTGCAGAGGCGAACAAGGCATGACGCAGTTAAATGCCAAGGCCGTTGGCGACAGCAATGTGCTGCAACTGGATGACACCCGATATGCGCGCCTGGGCTGGTTGTTGATGCTCGGCGGCTTTCTCGGATTTCTCGGCTGGGCCGCATTGGCACCGCTGGATAAGGGCGTTGCGGTGTCGGGCAAGGTGATGGTTTCGGGCCATCGCAAAGTGGTGCAACACCCCAGCGGCGGGATTGTTGAGCGCATCGATGTGCGCGACGGCGACAAGGTGGTCGCAGGCCAGGTACTGATTCGCTTGAAGGAAACCCCGCTGCTGGGTCAGGCCCAATCCTTGCGCAGCCAGTTTTATGGCTCGCTGGCCAGTGAAGCGCGGCTTAATGCCGAGCGCGACGGTGTGGCCAGTGTGAGCTTTCCCACCGAGTTGACGGCATTGGCGAGCGAGCGGGAGGTGGCGTCCAATCTGGCTTTGCAACGGCAATTGTTCGATAGCCGGCGTCAGGCATTGCTGCTGGATCAGCAGGGTATCGATGAAAGCATCGCGGGCGCCGAGGCGCAGTTGCGTGGGGTACGTGACTCCCAGGCCAGCAAGGTTCTGCAACGCACTGCCCTGACCGAGCAGTTGCTGGGTTTGCGTGAGCTGGCCCGTGAAGGCTATATCCCGCGCAATCGCCTGTTGGACAGCGAGCGGGTGTACGCCCAGGTGCTGGGTTCGATCAGTGAAGACTACGGTCGCATCGGCCAATTGCAGCGACAAGTGCTGGAGATGCGTCTGAAAATTCGGCAACTGGCCGAGGAGTATCAAAAGGAAGTGCGTACGCAACTGGCCGATACCCGGGTTCGCACTGAAGACCTGCGCAATCGGCTGGCGTCGGCCGAGTTTGAGTTGGCCAACAGTCAGTTGCGCGCGCCGGTGGCCGGGATTGTGGTGGGCCTGGATGTGTTTACCGAAGGTGGGGTGATCAAGCCCGGTCAGGCGCTGATGGAAATCGTGCCCCAGGGCGAGCCCCTGCTGGTCGAGGCCCGGGTGCCGGTCGAGCTGGCCGACAAGGTGCACGCCGGGTTGCCGGTGGAGCTGATGTTTTCGGCCTTTAGCCAGAGCACCACGCCGCGGGTGGCGGGGGAAGTGATGCTGGTGTCGGCGGATCGCCAGGTCGATGAACGCACGGACGAGCCGTTTTACACACTGCGTGCCCAGGTCACTGAAGCAGGCATGGCCCAGTTGGCAGGGTTGCAGATTCGCCCGGGCATGCCGGTTGAGGCATTTGTGCGCACGGGCGAGCGCTCGATGCTCAATTACCTGTTCAAACCGCTGCTCGACCGTACTCACATGGCATTGGTGGAAGAATGACCGTGCGCCAGTTTGTATGTGGATTATTGATGGTGTGCACGGGGCCGGTGCAGGCATTGGGGTTGCTGGACGCCTACGATCTGGCCGTGTGCAATGACCCGACCTTCCAGGCCGCCATCGAAGAGCGTGCCGCCGGTGAGGAGAACCGCGCCCTTGGCCGCTCCGCGTTGCTGCCGACCCTGTCGTGGAACTACAACAACTCACGCAACGAGTCTGAAGTCACCCAGGCCAGCACCCGGACCGATCGCGACTACCGCAGTTATGCGGCAACCTTGACCTTGCAGCAACCACTGCTGGACTACGAAGCCTACGCACGATTCCGCCAGGGCGCGGCGCAGGCGTTGTTTTCTGATGAACGCTTTCGCAGCAAAAGCCAGTATCTGGCGGTGCGGCTGCTTAATGCCTATAGCCAGGCCTTGCTGGCACAGGAGCGCATTGAACTGAGCCGTGCGCAAAAGCGTGCTTTTGCCGAGCGTTTGCAGCTTAACCAGCGATTGCTCAAGGGCGGCGAGGGCACCCGCACAGATGTGCTGGAAACCCAGGCGCGCCTGAGCATGGCGGTGGCCGAAGAAATCGAGGCGCAAGACAATCAGGACGCTGCCCTGCGGGAGCTGGAGGCGATGCTTGGGGAGCCGTTGCAGATCGAGCAGCTGGCCCCGCTGGCGGCGCACTTTGTGATTGCGCCGCTGGAGCCGCAGCGCTTTGAAAGCTGGCGCGAACTGGCCCTGGCCAATAACCCGGAACTGGCCTCGCAGCAGCATGCGCTGACCTCGGCTGAGTACGAGGTGGAGCGCAAGCGCGCCGGGCACTTACCCAAACTCAGCTTGTATGCCAGCAGCCGTCAGACCAGTTCTGACTCCGAAAGTACCTATAACCAGAAATACGACACCAACAGTGTCGGCATTCAGCTCACCGTGCCGTTGTTTGCGGGGGGATCGGTGTCGGCATCGACCCGCCAGGCCGCGCGGCAATTGTCCCAGGCCCAGTATGAACTGGACGCGCAAACAGCCAGCACGCTGGTGGACCTGCGCAAGCAGTACAACCTCAATAGCAGTGCCGCGGCCAAGGTGCGGGCCTATGAAATGGCGGTGGAGTCCGCCGGTGCCCTGGTGCAGGCGACGCAGAAAAGCGTGAGTGGCGGCGAGCGGGTCAATCTGGATGTGCTGGATGCCGAGCAGCAGTTGTTCAGTGCCAAGCGGGATCTGGCCGAGGCACGCTATGCGTATTTATTGGCACGGGTACAGCTCAGGTATTACGCGGGGGTATTAAACGAAGGGGATTTACGGCAGGTGGCAGGGTATTTTCGGGCCCATTAAACATGGCCATATTGCGGCGTTACCATCGCGGGCAAGCCCGCTCCCACAGGTATTGCGCTGATCCTGTGGGAGCGGGCTTGCTCGCGATTCGGTCGACACGGTGTATCAGAACCTGTGTTTACCGACGAACCAGCAACACACCCGATTCCATATGGTGCGTCCACGGAAACTGGTCAAATACCGCGCAGCGCTCGATACGGTGAGTATCGTGCAGTTGGGCGATATTCTCGGCCAATGTCGCCGGGTTGCACGAGATATACAGGATGTTGTCGAAACGGCGGGTCAGCTCACAGGTGTCCGGGTCCATGCCCGCGCGAGGCGGGTCGACGAAGACGCTGCCGAACTCGTAGCTTTTCAGGTCGATGCCCTGCAAGCGACGGAACGGACGTACTTCGTTCAGGGCTTCGGTCAGCTCTTCGGCCGACAAGCGTACCAGCGTGACGTTATCCACAGCGTTGTCGCGCAGGTTGTTCAGCGCGGCGTATACCGACGTCTTGCTGATTTCGGTGGCAAGTACCTTACGCACACGGGTAGCCAGCGGCAGGGTGAAGTTGCCGTTGCCGCAATACAGCTCCAGCAGATCATCCGAACGCTCGCCCAGTGCGTCGTATGCCCAATTGAGCATCTTCTGGTTGACCGTACCGTTTGGCTGGGTGAACGCGCCTTCAGGCTGTTGATACGTGAAGGTGCGGCCTGCCACTTCCAGCTTCTCGACTACATGATCGCGGCCAATCACAACACGTTTGCCCTTGGAGCGACCGATCACGCTGATATCCAGGTCTTTGGCCAACTGCTCGGCGGCGGTTTGCCAGTGCTCGTCCAGCGGGCGGTGATAGCACAAGGTGACCATTGCATCGCCTGCCAGGGTGGTCTGGAACTCCACCTGGAACAACTTGTGGCTCAGGGCCGAACTGGCTTGCCAGGCAGCCTTGAGCTGGGGCATCAGTTGGTTGATGCGCAGGCTGGCGATCGGGAAGTCTTCGATCAGGATCGGTGTGCGCTTGTCGTCCTGGGCAAACATGGCGTAGTGACGCTCACCACCCTCGCGCCACAGACGGAACTCGGCCCGCAGGCGAAAGTGCTTGAGCGGCGAGTCGAACACCTGCGGCTCAGGCGCATCGAAGGGCGCCAGCAGCTCACGCAGACGGTTGGCCTTGGCTTCAAGCTCAACGGCGTAGGTAGCAGAATCAAACGGCAAGGCACTCATGCGTTAAACCAACCCAGCTTGACCACAAACAGAACCGACAAAATGATCAGCGGTGCATTCAACTCGCGGGCGCGGCCCGACAGCAGCTTGATCACGGTCCAGGAAATAAAGCCGAAGGCGATGCCGTTGGCGATGGAGTAGGTGAACGGCATGGCCAGGGCGGTGATTACCACCGGGGCGGCAACGGTCACGTCGTCCCATTCGATTTCGGCCAGGCCGCTCATCATCAGTACGGCCACGAACATCAGCGCAGGGGCGGTGGCGAAAGCTGGAACGCTGGCCGCCAATGGCGAGAAGAACAGCGCCAGCAGGAACATGATGCCAACCACAATGGCGGTCAGGCCGGTACGGCCACCGGCGCTCACGCCCGCTGCCGACTCGATGTAGCTGGTGGTGGTCGAAGTGCCCAGCAGCGAACCGGCCATGGCCGCGGTGCTGTCGGCGATCAGGGCGCGGCCCATTTTCGGCATGTGGCCGTCCTTGCCCATCAGCCCGGCGCGCTTGGCAACGCCGATCAGGGTGCCGGAGTTGTCGAACAGGTCAACAAACAGGAAAGCGAAGATCACGCTGATCAGGCCGATATCCAGCGCGCCTTTGATATCCAGCTGCAGGAAGGTCGGAGCCAGGGAGGGCGGCATCGACACGACACCACCGAAATCGGTCACGCCCATGGCAATCGAGGCAATGGTCACGGCCAGGATGCCAATCAGCACCGCCCCGCGCACTTTCATCGCTTCAAGGGCCACGATCAGGGCAAAGCCCAGGGAGGCGAGGATCACTTTTGGCTGAGCCAGATCGCCCATACCTACCAGGGTAGCCTTGTTGGCAACCACGATACCGGCGTTGCCCAGGGCGATCAGCGCCAGGAACAGGCCGATACCGGCGGCAATGGCCGAGCGCAGCGGTAGCGGGATGCTGTTGATGATCCATTCGCGGATGCGAAAGATCGACAGCAGGAAGAACAGCACTGCCGAGATAAACACTGCGCCCAGTGCGACCTGCCAGGTATGGCCAAGGTGCAGCACCACGGTGTAGGTGAAAAAGGCGTTCAGGCCCATGCCCGGTGCCAGTGCAATCGGGTAGTTGGCGATAATGCCCATGGTGGCTGAACCGATGGCGGCCGCCAGACAGGTGGCAACAAACACGGCGCCCTTGTCCATGCCCGTTTCACCGAGGATGCTCGGGTTTACGAACAGGATATAGGCCATCGCCAGGAAGGTGGTGATACCCGCAAGTATCTCGGTACGCACATTGGTGTTGTGTGCTTTGAGTTGAAACAGCCTTTCCAGCATGCCAGTCCCCGTGGCGCCAAATGCGCCGTGATTAAATCGTTTTCAACAGCAAAGCACAGACGCGGACCGCCTGAAGATTTTCTGTCTGTCGGAAAAAGCCGCGCATCATACCAGCAGCTCGTGGATATGGCTGCTTTGGTTACCTTGCGAGGCCATGTTTTATAACCTTGATGTGGCAGGCATACTGCGTGCCAGTTTTCGGAGGGACCCATGAAGCACTTCATCAAACCTGTTTCAGCCTGTGTTGGCCTCTTTATAAGTGCCGCTGTCAGCGCTGCGCCTGCCATGCCTTTGAGCACTGTCGAGATCCTCAAGGTAGCGTCTGTTTCCTGTGCGGTGGAGGATGTGTCCGATGGTCGCGAGCAGACCCGCTGCGACCATAACGGCCCCCATATCAAGGTCTATGTGCTGGAACGCGGTTACGGCGGCCAGCCGAATGTGACTCTGGACGGCCAGGAAGTGGATGGCGTACGGGCGCCGGTATGCAATCAGGGCGAGGGGCTGGTGGCCTGTAACGGTTCAGGCACCACCGTGGGGCACTTGTACACCTTTGATCTGGGTAACAAGAACGGTGGCTGGTTCGAGTTCAGTAACAGTTCGCTGGTACCGCCGCACAATCGGCTGGGTGTGAAGCTATATATAAGGTAGCAGCGGCTACAGAAAACCTCCGCCGTGGGAGCGAGCCTGCTCGCGAACGCTTTTCGCGAGCAGGCTCGCTCCCACGGAAGGGCTTGATCGGGAACAGAATATCTAGAGGGTATTGCGCTCTTCCACCATCCGGTCCCGATTGGCCAGCCCCGGGAACAGTTTTATCCACAGCCCGGTAACAATCAGCGTACCGACGCCGCCCAGCACGACAGCAGGCACTGTGCCCAGCCAGTGAGCCGTGGCCCCGGATTCAAACTCCCCCAACTGGTTGGACGCGCCGATAAACAGACCGTTAACCGCGCTCACCCGGCCACGCATCTCGTCCGGAGTCTCCAGTTGCACAAACGAAGCGCGAATCACCATGCTGATCATGTCCGCCGCGCCGAGTACCACCAGTACCGCCAATGAAAACCAGAACGAGGTCGACAGGCCGAAGGCGATGGTGGCAACGCCGAAGACCCCCACAGCGGTGAACATCACGCGCCCCACCTTGCGCTCCACCGGGAATCTGGCCAACCACAATGACATCAGCAAGGCGCCGATCGCCGGTGCCGAACGCAACATGCCCAGACCCCAGGGGCCGGTCAGCAGAATATCCTTGGCAAACACCGGCAGCAGCGCCGTGGCCCCGCCCAGCAGCACGGCAAACAGGTCCAGGGAGATAGCGCCCAGCACGTCCGGGCGACTGCGAATAAAACGAATGCCCGCCAGCAATGAGTCCAGCGTGGCCTTGGCCTTGTTCAACGGCAACTGACGGGCTGGCAGGTTGCTCATCAGCAGTGCCGCAATCAGGTACAGCGCCACGCTCGGGCCATACACCCACACGCTGCCAAAGGCATACAACAGGCCGCCAAACGCCGGTGCGACGATGGTGGCCGATTGCTGTGCCGCTTGTGCCGCCGCCACGGCCCGGGGAAACAGTTCAACTGGCACGATGGAAGGTAGCAGCGCCTGGGTGGCAGGCATTTCGAAGGAGCGGGCCGCGCCGAGCAAAAACGCGAGGATAAAGATCATTTCCCGGGTGATATGGTCGCTGGCACTGCTAATGGCCAGTGTCAGGGCAATCATCGCCTGCAGTGACTGGCACACGGCGGCCACCCTGCGGCGGTCATAGCGGTCGGCCACATGCCCGGTGTGCAGCATGAACAGCAGGCGTGGAGCGAACTCGATCAAGCCCACCCAACCCAGGTCCATCACGTTGCCGGTGAGCTGATAGAGGTTCCAGCCGATGGCCACTGTCAGCATCTGAAATGCACTGGCGGTGAAGATGCGAGCAAACCAGAAGGCCACAAAGGGTCGGTGATGGCGTAGCAGAAGGGGCTGGCTGGTCATGTGGGAGGATCGTGCTGAAGGGGTGGGGGAGGCCGAGATTATCACTGTTTTGTAACAAATAATGACTCAAAACATCATGATCTCCGGGAGCCTGATAAGGGATTTCTGCGATTCCCTGCACTTCTTGCAACGGTCTATATCAAGGGCTGAGGCATCGTGTCACGCGACAACAAACCACATTAGCCGTGTGTCAGGAATGGACTACTCTTTCCACCATGCTTGATCCAGATCAAAACCTCTCCGGTTTTGTCTGAGTGGCCAGTCGGCCAGATCCCTTTTTGTTGTGGTTAAAAAGCGAGCAGCGATTCGCAGCGGCCATGGCTTGCGGGGAAGTTGGATCCGGGCGCGACGCTCGGGTCCTCAACGACCTGATACCTGATAGAGGAAGACTTATGTTCGGTTTGGAGGCTCTCGATCTCGCCCGAATTCAGTTCGCGTTTACCGTGTCGTTCCACATTCTTTTTCCCGCCATTACCATCGGTCTCGCCAGTTATCTCATGGTGCTCGAAGGCATGTGGCTGAAAACCCGTGACGACACCTACCGCGACCTGTACCACTTTTGGTCGAAGATATTCGCCGTCAACTTTGGGATGGGCGTGGTGTCGGGCCTGGTCATGGCCTATCAGTTCGGTACCAACTGGTCGAGGTTCTCGGACTTCGCCGGTGCTGTTACCGGGCCGCTACTGACCTATGAAGTACTCACCGCATTCTTCCTTGAAGCAGGTTTTCTGGGGGTCATGCTGTTTGGCTGGAACCGCGTCGGTCGCGGGATGCACTTTTTCTCGACCGTCATGGTGGCCATCGGCACACTGATCTCGACCTTCTGGATCCTGGCCTCCAACAGCTGGATGCAGACCCCGCAAGGTTTTGAAATCATCGATGGCCGAGTCATTCCGGTGGACTGGCTGGCGGTGATTTTCAACCCGTCGTTCCCTTACCGTCTGGCGCACATGGCCACGGCCGCCTTTGTTGCCACGGCATTTTTCGTCGGTGCCTCGGCCGCCTGGCACCTGTTGCGCGGTCGCAATACACCGGCCATTCGTCGCATGTTCTCGATGGCGATGTGGATGGCCCTGGTGGTTGCGCCGGTGCAGGCCTTTATTGGTGACGCCCACGGCCTGAATACCCTTGAGTATCAGCCGGTGAAAATCGCCGCGATCGAAGGTCACTGGGAAAACAAGCCGGGTGAACCGACGCCGCTGATTCTGTTCGGCATTCCCAACATGAAAACCGAGACCACGGACTACAAGATCGAGGTGCCATACCTGGGCAGCCTGATCCTGACCCATAGTCTGGACAAGCAGATCCCGGCCATGAAGGACTATCCGGCAGCGGATCGTCCGAACTCGACCATCGTGTTCTTCACCTTCCGCATCATGGTTGCGCTGGGCATGTTGATGATCTTTATCGGCCTGTGGAGCGTGTGGCTGCGTAAACGCGGCACCCTCTACGAGAACCGCTGGTTCTTGCGCCTGGTGCTGTGGATGGGGCCATCGGGCCTGATCGCGATCCTCGCGGGCTGGTTTACTACCGAGATTGGTCGTCAACCGTGGGTGGTCTACGGGCTGATGCGCACGGCTGATGCTTCGTCCAACCACAGCGTCACGCAAATGAGCATCACGCTGGTCATGTTTGTCGTGGTGTATTTCTCGCTGTTCGGTGTAGGTCTGGGCTACATGATGCGTCTGGTACGCAAGGGCCCGATCACCCACGAAGGCGATGACGAAACCCACGGTGGCCCAGGCCAGCAACGCACGCCTGCCCGTCCTCTGTCTGCAGCCCATGAGGGTACAGATGAAGGCCACAGCGACAGCCTGACGAAGGGGAATTGAGTCATGGGTATTGATCTGCCACTTATCTGGGCAATCATCATCATCTTCGGGATCATGATGTATGTGGTCATGGATGGTTTCGACCTCGGGATCGGCATCCTCTTCCCCTTTATCAAGGGTGAGAAAGACCGCGATGTGATGATGAACACGGTCGCCCCTGTCTGGGACGGTAACGAAACCTGGCTGGTACTGGGCGGTGCAGCGCTGTTTGGCGCCTTCCCGCTGGCCTATTCGGTCGTGTTGTCGGCGTTGTACCTGCCGCTGATCCTGATGCTGATGGGCCTGATCTTCCGCGGCGTGGCCTTTGAGTTCCGCTTCAAGGCGCGCCCGGAAAAACGCCATATCTGGGACAAGTCCTTTATTGGCGGTTCGCTGGTGGCGACGTTCTTTCAGGGCGTGGCATTGGGGGCCTTTATTGATGGCCTGCCGGTAGTCAACCGCCAGTACGCCGGTGGCGGGCTGGACTGGCTGTCACCGTTCACGGTGTTCTGCGGTATTGCCCTGATCGTGGCGTACGCCCTGCTGGGTTGCACCTGGCTGATCATGAAGACCGAAGGCGAACTGCAAGAGCGCATGCACAAACTGGGTCGCCCGCTGGCACTGGCCGTACTGGTGCTGATGGGCATTGTCAGCCTGTGGACGCCGCTGGCCCACACAGACATCGCGGCCCGCTGGTTTACCCTGCCTAACCTGTTCTGGTTCCTGCCGGTGCCGATCCTGGTGCTGGTGACCATGTACGGTCTGCTCAAAGCAATCGCGCGCAAGGCCCACTACACGCCGTTCCTGCTGACCCTGGTGCTGATATTCCTGGGTTACAGCGGCCTGGGCATCAGCCTGTGGCCGAATATCATTCCGCCTTCGATCTCGATCTGGGACGCGGCGGCACCGCCGCAAAGCCAGGGCTTCATGCTGGTGGGCACCCTGTTTATCATCCCGTTCATTCTGGGCTACACCTTCTGGAGCTACTACGTGTTCCGCGGCAAGGTGACCCACGAAGACGGTTATCACTAGTAGCAAGTGCCGCTGTGGCCTGAGGGCCACAGCCTTTTCCCCAAGAGGAGGCCCCACATGGCTGGCAAGGATTATCTACACGACGTGCAAGAATGCGAAAAGAAGCCTTTATGGCAACGCATAGGCTGGCTGCTGGTGATCTGGACCGGCAGTGTGGCCACCCTGGCAGTATTTGCCTGGCTGATCCGCATGTTCATGACGGCGGCAGGCATGAAAAGCCACTGACTTCCCATCCCGTTGCCTTGCGGCTACGGTTTTATGACCCGCTTCGGCGGGTTTTTTTTGTACTGTCTTCTGTGGGAGCGAGCCTGCTCGCGATACAGGCGCTGCGCGCTTGTCGGTTCAATCGAGTCGGCGCTTTGCGGGCAGGCCCGCTCCCACAAGGGGCTTGCAAGGATCAGGTTTACTTGCGCGCCTTGAGGATCACGAACTTGGGCGTGGCGGCCACTTGCTCGACACCACGAAACAGCTTGGCCAGCTTGCTGTGATAGCCCAGGTGGCGATTGCCGACGATATACAACGCCCCGCCCACCACCAGCGCTTCACGCGCCTGCTGGAACATGCGCCAGGCCAGAAAATCCCCCACCACCTGTTGCTGGTGAAACGGCGGGTTGCACAGCACCACGTCCAGTGAGTCCGGTGCCTGGCTCGCCAGCCCGTCATCGGCCCGCACTGTCACTTCGCGATCACCCAGGGCCGCTTGCCAGTTTTCCCGGGCGGACTGCACGGCCATAAACGACTCGTCGACCAGCGTGTACTGCGCTTGCGGGTTGGCCAGTGCGCTGGCAATGGCGAGCACGCCGTTGCCGCAGCCCAGGTCGGCAACCCGGGCCGAGCCCAGGTTTTTCGGCAGGTGGGGCAGGAACGCCCGGGTACCGATATCCAGGTCTTCGCGGCAGAACACGTTGGCATGGTTGAGCAGCTCGATGGCCGGCTTGTCCAGTCGATAGCGGGTAGGGTAGGGCGAGGTAAATGGTCCCAGGCCCTGTGCTGTGGCGATCAGCAGCCGGGCCTTCTTGACCGCCAGCGAGGCATGCATCGGGCCGATATAACGCTCCAGCAAATCGCCAGCAGCCCGCGGCAGGTGCTTGACCATCGCGCCCGCGATCACTTGGGCACCCGGTGCCAGCTGACCTTGCAGGCGGATCAGTTGTTCTTCAAGCAAGGCCAGGGTCTTCGGCACGCGTACCAGCACGCAGTCGAATGGCCCTGCCAGTGGTTCACTGGCCGGAATGATCGAGACCGCATCGTAAGCATGGCCGTTGTGCACCAGGTTTTTTTCCAGCGCTTGCATGGCCAGGAAGGAGTCACTGCTGCTGGTGACCTGCATTGTGCCCACCAGGCTGATCGCCAGGGCCCCAAAGCTGTCATTGAGCACCAGCACCCGGCTGTTTGCGGGCAGCGCCTGTTCGGCCAAGTGATTAAGCAAATACTCATCCGCCGCATCAAAGGCCTGCAAGGGCTCGTTCTGCTGCTCGGGTTGGCGGATCAGGCGAAGTTGGGCGAAAGGGCTTTCTAGCACGGGCATTTATACAAACTCTGAGGAATCAACTGTTGCATGGCCTGCCCCTGAGGGAGTCTGGCAAGCAGAAGCGTCCGTGGGTTTTACAGGTGGCGGTGATTTTACTTTTTTTTACCGAAGATTACCTGATGGGTTTATTGCTGCTGCGCAGGGCAGGCCTACAACAGGCCTGACTTGGCCGCCATGACCACCGCGGAGGTTTTGTTGTTGGCCCCCAGTTTTTTCATGGCGCTGCTGATGTGAAAGTTCACGGTACGGGTGCTCAGGCCCAGAATCATGCCGATGTCGGAAGCGATTTTACCTTCGGCAGTCCATTTCAATATCTCCAGCTCGCGACAAGACAGGCGGATGATATGAATCTCCAGCCGGTGATGAAGGTGGCAGCGCTCGAGCATGGCACTGTGCAGTTGGTTGCAGAGCCACAACACATTGGCAGCCTTATCTGAAAACTCGTCCTCGGTGACTGGCGTGCTTTTTCTGGCGAGGCTCAACATGCTCACAGCGCCATTGGGGTCGTGTACCGATTGCGACCAGCCATAGGTCAGCCCGCAGTTTTGCGTGGCTCTCCACTGGTCAGGCGTCTCACGAAAGACATCAGAACTCCAGATAATGGGCAGGATCGATAACTGGCAGTGGGTCAGCAGAGGGTTTTTTTGCGAGAGGTGACCTTTTTCATATCTATCGACATAGTCATTTGGATAGTTTGTAATTGCTTTGCTATTCGTTGTGATGTTTCCAAGGCGAGGAATCATTCGAAAGAAGAAATAGTCAAAGCCGTATTCTTCTATTCGTTTGAGTGTGTTTGAACAGAGTTCAGCCTCGCTTATGCAAGAAAGGTAATGGTTTTTACTGATTGAATGATGTGCGGTCATAAGGCGCTCCTGCGGCCCGGCAGTAAGTAAGCGGTGTTGTGAGATAGTCCGTTAAGAAGATTTTAGGTGCTGTTTCGAATAATGCTAATTATTCGAAAGTAGGGGTTGGTATGTGAAAACTTTGTTAGTTGTAGATGTGGGTGCTCATGTAATAACAGTATCTAATTATACGTTTTCGGGTGTTTCTATATAGCAGTTGCGTGGGGTTAACGGCACCGGATCCAAAAGCTCAATGCAAAGCTATCTTTCCGGCTGCAGTCCGGGCGGTGTTTGCGATGCGGCTGGATGCCGTAAAGCCATCACAAACCATCGGTTTTTCTCAGGCCCTCTTTGCGCGACACTAGGGCATTCGCCATTGGAGTGCCCCATGACTGCCACTGCAGAAAAATTCACCCAACAGACGCTTCTCGACGTCACACCGCTGACGCCCAGCCTGTTCACGTTGCGTACCACACGTGATCCGGGTTTTCGCTTTCGCGCAGGGCAATTCGCCAGGCTGGGGGTGACCAAGGCCGATGGCAGCACGGTGTGGCGCGCCTATTCAATGGTCTCTTCCCCCCATGACGAGTTTCTGGAGTTCTTTTCGATCGTGGTGCCAGGCGGGGAATTTACCAGTGAGCTCAGTCGCCTGGAAGTGGGTGACACCTTGTTGGTGGAGCGTCAGGCCTACGGCTTCCTGACTCTGGACCGCTTTGTCGACGGTCGTGACCTGTGGCTGTTGGCAACCGGCACTGGCATCGCGCCTTTCCTCTCGATCCTGCAGGATTTTGAGGTGTGGGAAAAGTTCGAGCGCATCGTGCTGGTTTACAGCGCCCGCCATGCCTGCGAAATGGCCTATCAGGAACTGATCGCCGGGTTATGCAGCCGTGAATACCTGGCCGACTATGCGCACAAATTTATCTACATACCGGTGGTTACCCGGGAGCAGGTACCCGGTGCATTGAACGGGCGCATTACTGCATTGATCGAAAATGGCGAACTTGAACACGCCGCAGGTATTGAATTGAGCAGTGAGCACTCACGGGCCATGTTGTGCGGTAACCCGCAAATGATCGATGACACGCGCAAGTTGCTCAAGGCACGGGACATGCAGTTGAGTCTGAGCCGCCGGCCAGGTCAAGTTGCTGTTGAGAACTATTGGTAGTTGTTTTGTATTGTGTGTGACATGGAAAAACAAAGGCGCCCCTGAGGGCGCCGTTGTTTTTATTGAGCACTTATGGCCGGTTATTTTGAACTTTGAGCAAGTCGCGAATTTCGCCCAGTAGTTCCTCTTCTTTAGAGGGCAGCGGTGGTACGCTCGGAGCGACCGCCTCTTCGCGTTTCAGGCGGTTGATTGCCTTTACACCCATAAAGATAGCGAACGCGACGATGATAAAGTCGATCACGCTCTGGATGAATTTGCCGTAGGCCACAACCACTGCTGGCGCATCGCCAACGGCGGCTTTCAGCGTAATGGCCAGGTCACTGAAGTCGACTCCGCCAATCAGCAACCCCAGTGGTGGCATGACCACGTCCCCCACAAAGGACGAAACGATTTTGCCGAATGCCGCGCCGATAATGATACCGACGGCCATATCGACCACGTTCCCTTTGACCGCGAAGGCCTTGAACTCACTTATCACGCCCATAGGTTATTCCTTGTTACAGATGAGGTTGGTGGGTGCAGTGTAAATCAGCATGGCTGATCTTGCCCGTACAGCTGTTTGCGGGTAAGCAATCGACCCGTTTGGCCGTGAGAAGTTTTCTATTGGCTTTCACTACGCGATTGAATGGCGCAATACCAGACCTTTTTCTCAATGGCCGGCTTGAGACCTTTCTATTTAGAGTTTGCGTTGCATGCCTCTAGCCTTTGGTCAGCGCTCCATTGCGCAACCAATAACCAGAGGACTTACGCATGACCACCCCCCTAGGCTTCGGCGCGCTTTCACAGCGCCGCCTGCTGTGTGTATTAAGCGCCAGCCTGCTGTCGGTTACAGCCCAGGCCGCCACACTGACCCGTGACAACGGTGCCGCTGTCGGTGACAACCAGAACTCCCAGACGGCAGGGGCCAATGGTCCGGTTCTGCTGCAAGACGTGCAGCTGCTGCAAAAGCTGCAGCGTTTTGATCGCGAGCGTATCCCGGAGCGAGTTGTTCACGCTCGTGGCACAGGCGCACACGGCACGTTTACAGTCACCAATGACTTGAGCGACCTGACCAAGGCCAAAGTATTTGCCAAAGGCGAAACCACCCCGGTATTTGTGCGTTTCTCGGCCGTGGTACACAGCGCCCACTCCCCAGAAACCCTGCGTGACCCACGGGGTTTTGCCACCAAGTTCTACACCGCGGACGGCAACTGGGACCTGGTGGGTAACAACTTCCCCACCTTCTTTATCCGTGATGCGATCAAGTTCCCGGACATGGTTCACGCCTTCAAGCCTGACCCGCGTACCAACCTGGATGACGACTCGCGCCGTTTCGACTTCTTCTCTCACGTACCGGAAGCCACACGCACCCTGACCGAGCTGTACTCCAACGCGGGTACCCCCGCCAGTTACCGGGAAATGGATGGTAACGGTGTACACGCCTACAAACTGGTCAATGCCAAGGGGGACGTGCGCTATGTGAAGTTTCACTGGAAGAGCCTGCAGGGGTTGAAAAACCTTGATCCGAAACAAGTGACGCAGGTTCAGGGCCAAGACTACAGCCACATGACCAACGATCTGGTTACGCATATCAATAAGGGTGACTTCCCCAAGTGGGACTTGTATGTGCAGGTCCTCAAGCCTGAAGACTTGAAATCCTTTGATTTCGACCCGCTGGATGCCACCAAGATCTGGCCTAACGTGGCTGAGCGAAAAGTCGGGCAAATGGTCCTGAACCGCAACCCGGCCAATGTCTTCCAGGAAACCGAGCAGGTCGCCATGGCCCCGGCCAACCTGGTACCAGGTATCGAGCCTTCCGAAGACCGTCTGTTGCAGGGCCGGGTGTTCTCCTATGCCGATACGCAGATGTACCGCCTGGGTGCCAATGCCATGCAATTGCCGATCAACGCCCCCCGGGTCGCGGTAAACAATGGCAACCAGGACGGCGCGATGAACCTGGGCCACACCACGTCGGGGGTGAACTACCAGCCAAGCCGCTTGATGCCGCGTGAAGAGCCGCAAGCTGCGCGCTACAGCGAAATGCCATTGGCGGGTACTACCCAGCAAGCGAAGATTCAGCGTGAGCAGAACTTCAAGCAGGCCGGTGATCTTTACCGTTCATTCAGCCAGAAAGAGCGTCAGGATTTGATTGAAAGCTTCGGTGGTTCGCTGGCAACTACAGACGATGAAAGCAAGCACATCATCCTGTCGTTCCTTTACAAGGCCGACCCTGAGTACGGCACTGGCGTAGCCAAAGTGGCCAAGGGCGATCTGAGTCGGGTCAAGGCGCTGGCTGCCAAGCTGGCGGATTAACCCGCAGCCCTCACCCCGATCCTCTCCCTTTTGGAGGGTCGGGGTGAGGGCTTTTGATTCAGGAGAGAAGCATGCGAACGTTTATTTCCCTGGCCTTGCTGTTTTTCAGCGGCCTGAGCCTGGCCGATGGGGCCGACACCCGGGGCCAGCTTCAGGATTACTTTTTTGATGCCGCCCGTCGTGGCGATGTGCCAATGCTCGAGACCTTTATCGAATCCGGCTACACCCTCGATATTCAAGACAGCAAAGGCTATACCGCGCTGATTCTGGCTGCCTATAACGGCCAGCCCAAGGCGGTGGAGCATTTGCTCAAGGCAGGCGCCAATGCCTGCGTGCAGGACAAACGCGGTAACACGGCCCTGATGGGGGCGATTTTCAAGGGTGAACTCAAGATTGCCCACCGCCTGATGGCAGCCGACTGCAACCCTGATCAGCGCAATGGTGCAGGGCAGACGGCGGCCATGTATGCAGGCCTGTTCCAGCGGGTCGAGTTGCTCAAGGATTTATCCCGCAAAGGGGCTGACCTGAATGCCGTAGATGCATCGGGCAACAGTGCTGCTCGGCTGGCCAATGGCGAAATCCGCATGCCCGTAGCGCGCTGACCAAAGCCTAGTGGGCTATCATCGCGGTTTTTCCGTGGAGTTCAGATGGCCAAGCCCAAGCGCATTTACGGCTGCACCGAGTGCGGCGCAACTTTCCCCAAGTGGGCCGGGCAGTGCGGCGAGTGCGGCGTCTGGAACACCCTGGTGGAAACCATCGTTGAAAGCGGGGCTGCGGCGCCGCCCAGCGGCCGTACCGGCTGGACCGGACAACAGGCCCAGCTCAAGACCCTGGCTGAAGTCAGCATCGAGGAACTGCCGCGCTTCTCCACCGCTTCTGGCGAGCTGGATCGGGTGCTTGGCGGCGGTCTGGTGGATGGCTCGGTGGTGTTGATTGGTGGCGATCCGGGGATCGGCAAATCCACCATCCTGCTGCAAACCTTGTGTCAGATGGCTACACGCATGCCTGCGTTGTACGTCACTGGCGAGGAGTCCCAGCAGCAAGTGGCCATGCGCGCCCGGCGCCTGGGGCTGCCGCAGGATCAGCTCAAGGTGATGACCGAAACCTGCATTGAAAGCATCATCGCCACTGCCAAGCTGGAAAAGCCCAAGGTCATGGTCATCGACTCGATTCAGACCATCTTTACCGAGCAACTGCAATCGGCCCCCGGCGGCGTGTCGCAAGTGCGTGAAAGTGCGGCCTTGCTGGTGCGTTATGCCAAGTCCAGCGGCACGGCGATTTTCCTGGTGGGCCATGTGACCAAAGAAGGCGCATTGGCCGGGCCGCGGGTGCTGGAGCATATGGTGGATACCGTACTGTATTTCGAGGGTGAATCCGACGGGCGGCTGCGCTTGCTGCGGGCAGTGAAAAACCGTTTTGGCGCGGTCAACGAGCTGGGCGTATTCGGTATGACCGACAAAGGCCTGAAGGAAGTTTCCAACCCTTCCGCAATTTTCCTTACCCGCGCCCAGGAAGAAGTCCCTGGCAGTGTGGTGATGGCCACCTGGGAAGGGACTCGCCCGATGCTGGTGGAGGTGCAGGCGCTGGTGGACGACAGCCATATGTCCAACCCGCGGCGGGTGACCCTGGGCCTGGACCAGAATCGTCTGGCCATGTTATTGGCCGTATTGCATCGACACGGCGGTATTCCAACCCACGATCAGGATGTTTTCCTGAACGTGGTGGGCGGGGTCAAGGTGCTGGAAACCGCATCGGACCTGGCGCTCATGGCCGCCGTGATGTCCAGCCTGCGTAATCGTCCGTTGCCCCATGATCTGCTGGTGTTCGGTGAAGTCGGCCTGTCGGGTGAGGTGCGCCCTGTGCCAAGCGGCCAGGAGCGGCTCAAGGAAGCGGCCAAGCACGGTTTCAAGCGCGCCATCGTGCCCAAGGGCAATGCGCCCAAGGAGTCGCCGCCGGGGCTGAAAGTCATTGGCGTTACCCGTCTGGAACAGGCGTTGGATGCGTTGTTCGAATAAGCGTTCAAAGGTGTAAAAAATCTGCAAGGGTTGGGCGCGGTATCGGGCTGACAGCCTGGGACAGACAGCGGCGTTGCACGGAAAAAATGTGCAGCACCGCCTGCCAAAAAACCGCAAAAGAAGGCTCTAGACCAATGTTGGGGGCTGGTCTTTAAAGCCAGTAGCGCTAAACTCCGAGTGCAGTCTTTCTTGTCCAACTGGCCGGAATTAAAAAAATGAATAATAAAAATAGCCTGCTCCGCCACATCCCGTGGCTGGTGCTGGCAATTGTAGGAGCCTGCGCCCTTGGCGTAGTGGCATTGCGCCGGGGCGAGGCGATCAACGCCTTGTGGATTGTTGTGGCAGCTGTTGCCATTTATCTGGTTGCTTACCGTTATTACAGCCTGTTTATCGCCACCAAGGTGATGCAACTGGACTCCAGCCGCGCAACACCTGCGGTGCTCAACAACGACGGTCTGGACTATGTGCCGACCAACAAACACATTCTCTTTGGTCACCACTTTGCCGCTATTGCTGGCGCTGGCCCTCTGGTCGGGCCGGTATTGGCCGCGCAAATGGGCTACCTGCCGGGCACGCTCTGGCTGATCGCCGGCGTGGTGCTGGCCGGTGCGGTGCAGGACTTCATGGTCCTGTTCATGTCCACCCGCCGCAACGGTCGCTCCCTGGGCGATATGGTGCGCGAGGAAATGGGCAAGATCCCGGGCACCATCGCGCTGTTTGGCTGCTTCCTGATCATGATCATCATCCTCGCGGTGCTGGCGCTGATCGTGGTCAAGGCCCTGGCCGAGAGCCCGTGGGGCATGTTCACGGTGATGGCGACCATCCCGATCGCGATGTTCATGGGCATTTACATGCGCTACATCCGCCCGGGCCGCATCGGTGAAATCTCCATCGTCGGTGTGCTGCTGCTACTTGGCTCCATCTGGCTGGGGGGCCAGATTGCGGCGAGCCCCGAGTGGGCGCCGGTGTTCACCTTTACCGGTACGCAAATCACCTGGATGCTCATCGGCTACGGCTTTGTTGCGGCGGTTCTGCCGGTATGGCTGGTACTGGCACCTCGTGACTATCTGTCGACCTTCCTCAAGATTGGCACTATCGTTGCGCTGGCCATCGGCATCCTGGTCACCATGCCCGAGCTGAAAATGCCCGCGCTGACCCAGTTCACCGACGGCACCGGCCCGGTCTGGAAAGGCGGCCTGTTCCCGTTCCTGTTCATCACCATTGCCTGCGGTGCGGTATCGGGCTTCCATGCGCTGATTTCTTCGGGTACTACGCCAAAACTGCTGGATAACGAAAGCAACGCCCGTTATATCGGTTACGGCGGCATGCTGATGGAGTCCTTCGTGGCCATTATGGCGATGGTTGCTGCTTCGGTGATCGAGCCGGGTGTGTACTTCGCCATGAACAGCCCGGCAGCGATTGTCGGCGGTGACGTGGTTACCGTTGCGCAAAACATCACCAACTGGGGCTTTGCCATTACCCCGGATGCGTTGACCGCGCTGGCCAAGGACATCGGTGAAACCACCGTCCTGGCACGTGCCGGCGGTGCACCGACCCTGGCGGTGGGTATCGCGCAGATCCTGCACAACGTGTTGCCGGGCGAAAACACTATGGCGTTCTGGTATCACTTCGCCATTTTGTTTGAAGCCCTGTTTATCCTGACCGCAGTTGACGCCGGTACCCGTGCCGGTCGCTTTATGCTGCAAGATTTGCTGGGCAGCTTTGTGCCTGCACTCAAACGTACCGAGTCCTGGGGCGCCAACTTGCTGGCCACCGGCCTGTGTGTGGCGATGTGGGGCTACCTGCTGTATCAGGGCGTGATCGATCCACTGGGCGGCATCAACACCCTGTGGCCGCTGTTCGGTATCTCCAACCAGATGCTGGCGGGTATCGCGCTGATGCTGGCAACCGTTGTGCTGATCAAAATGAAGCGCCAGCGCTACATTTGGGTGACCATGCTGCCAGCCGTCTGGCTGCTGATCTGCACCACCGTGGCAGGCTTTATCAAGCTGTTCGACGCCAACCCGGCAGTGGGCTTCCTGTCCCTGGCCAACAAATACAGCACTGCGCTGGAAGCCGGCCAGGTGATTGCCCCGGCGAAAAACATCGACCAGATGCAACATGTGATCATCAACGCCTACACCAACGCCGGTCTGACCGTGCTGTTTCTGTTCGTGGTGTTCAGCATTCTGTTCTTTGCGATCAAAGTGGGTGTCGCTGCATGGGGCAGCAAAGAACGTACGGATAAAGAGTCGCCGTACCAAGCCATGCCAGATGCTTGATAGAGGGTTGCAACCATGTTCAATGACCTGAGTCGCCTCGGTAAATACCTCGGTCAGGCCGCACGCCTGATGGTCGGCATGCCCGACTACGACAACTACGTCGAGCATATGCAAACCAAGCACCCGGACAAGCCGGTGATGAGCTACGAGGCGTTCTTTCGTGAACGCCAGGAAGCGCGTTACGGCGGCAAGGGCGGGCCCAAGTGTTGTTAACCCGTCAGGGCTGAGCTGTATCTGACTGTGGGAGCGGGCTTGCTCGCGATAAGAGCGGCGCGGTGTGTCAGTGACACCGTGTCGCCTGAATCGCGAGCAAGCCCGCTCCCACATTTGTTTTGGCGTTATGTTTAAGGAGGCACTGCATGACCTCTCCAATCCCCGTCACCATTCTCAGCGGCTTCTTGGGGGCCGGTAAAACCACCTTGTTGCGTTATTTGCTCAAGGCAGAACACGGCCTGAAAATCGCCGTGATCGAAAACGAATTCAGCGATGCCGGGATCGACACCCAACTGTTGGGGGACGAGCCGGTGCAAGTCATGACCCTGGCCAATGGCTGTGTGTGCTGCACCATCCACACCGACCTGACCAAGGCGCTGTACCTGCTGCTTGAGCGTCTGGACAATGGCGAAATTGCCTTCGACCGCCTGGTGATCGAGTGCACCGGCCTGGCCGACCCGGCACCGGTGGCGCAAACCTTTTTTATCGATGAAGAGCTGCGCGAGCGTTATCTGCTGGACGGCATTATTACCCTGGTGGATGCAGCCCACGCCGATGTGCATTTGAGTCAGACCATTGCCCAGGCGCAGATCGGTTTTGCTGACCGCTTACTGGTGAGCAAGCGCGATCTGGTGGATGACGCCACCTTTGATGCCTTGAGCGAGCGTTTGACCCGTATCAACCGCCGGGCGCCGATCCGCGTGGTTGAGCACGGCAAGATCGATCTGGCCGAATTACTGGATGTGCGCGGGTTTAACCTCAACGCAGACTTGGGGGGTGGCCTGAGCTTGCGCCCGGTACAGCCTGCGGCCTCTATCGACCGTATCTCCAGTCTGGTGCTACGCACCGATAAGCCGCTGGATATCGACAGCCTTAGCGCCTTCATGAACGAGCTGCTGGAAGAGCACGGCAAGCAATTGCTGCGCTACAAAGGCGTGCTGAGCATTGCCGGTGAAGATCGCAGACTGGTGTTTCAGGGGGTGCTCAAGTTGTATGGCTTTGATTGGGACACCGAGTGGGCCGAAGGTGAAGCCCGTGAAAGTGTGATGGTGTTTATTGCCGATGATTTGCCAGAGGCCAAGATTCGCGAGGGTTTTGCCCGGCTTGGGGTTTGAGTGATAGCTGACCCTCTCCCTCCGGGAGAGGGTCAGGGGCTTTTGATTTTTTTTTGTCTTACTGCAATAACAGCTATTTCGCACAACTTCACGGTTGTAAAATCAATAGGACACATTTCTTTCAATAATATTTAAAAGAAATACCATTTTTTTATGTTCGGCTGTTTCGCCAAGATAGTAATGAGGTGAGCCCTTGGCTTTTCTTACGCCGATATACTTGTTGTTATGGGTTTTAAGTGTGATGAGGGTATGGGGTTCACTCAAGTTCCTCTCTGTCACTGTTCGGTTGTTTTGATCGAGTAGTGTGAAGGCAAGTGGATGCTTTAGTGTCGGACTTCTCGCATAGAGTATATCCATATGGTTTATGGCCAGCCGGTGCCGGTCATACTGGCCAGGGTGTTTGATATGTATTTCATAGCCCTTGGCGGTATGCCGGAAATAAAGCTTGAGCGTAGCCTTGATCCCGCCTGTGGCGTGGGCTTGAATGCCCATGGCTGCGGAGTCGTCCCTCAACTGGGGTTTGCCGGAGAAGACACCGCCACTGCCCAGCAAGTCAGTTACTATGACCGATTGGCCATGAAGAGCCCCTAAAAGATGAAGGTTATGGTTCGGTATATGCAAGGTGGCGATAAAGGAGTGTTGCGAATCGTTAGTCATTGTCTGAACTCTGCAGTTGATAAGAATGCATAAATTCAGACTAGGCTGTTATTGTTCGGGGGGAGCGGCCAAGTGTTTCAAAATAACAGATGCAATAAAAAGCCCGGCTTGAAAGCCGGGCTTTTTATTCAGCTATTTGCGATCAGTTGCCGTATACCGGCAGCTTGGCGCAGATGGCTTTGACTTTCTCGCGAACGGCGTCGATAACGGCTTCGTTGTTGATATCTGCCAGGATGTCGCAGATCCAGCCAGCCAGCTCACGGCACTCTTCAACTTTGAAGCCGCGAGTGGTGACAGCTGGAGTACCGAAACGCAGACCCGAAGTGACGAACGGGGAGCGTGGATCGTTTGGTACGGAGTTTTTGTTTACGGTGATAAAGGCTTTGCCCAGAGCAGCGTCGGCGTCTTTACCGGAGATTTCCTGCTTGATCAGCGACAGCAGGAACAGGTGGTTTTCAGTACCGCCCGAAACCACGTCAAAACCGCGTTCGATAAATACCGAAGCCATGGCCTGAGCGTTTTTTACCACTTGTTGCTGGTAAGCCTTGAACTCTGGTTGCAGAGCTTCTTTGAAGCACACGGCCTTGGCCGCGATAACGTGCTCCAGCGGGCCGCCTTGCGAACCCGGGAAAACAGCCGAGTTCAGCTTTTTCTCGATGTCGGCGTTGGCCTTGGCCAGGATCAGGCCACCACGTGGACCGCGCAGGGTCTTGTGGGTAGTGGTGGTCACTACGTCAGCGAATGGAACCGGGTTCGGGTAAACGCCAGCAGCCACCAGACCGGCTACGTGTGCCATGTCCACGAACAGGTAGGCGCCAACTTTGTCAGCGATGGCACGGAAACGTGGGAAGTCCAGAACCTGCGAGTAGGCAGAGAAGCCAGCCACGATCATTTTTGGCTTGTGCTCAACGGCCAGGCGCTCAACTTCGTCGTAGTCGATCAGGCCATTGGCGTCGATGCCGTACTGGATGGCGTTGTACAGCTTGCCCGAAGACGAAACGCTGGCACCGTGGGTCAGGTGACCGCCGTGAGCCAGGCTCATGCCCAGGATGGTGTCGCCAGCCGACAGCAGGGCCAGGTAAACGGCGCTGTTGGCCTGGGAACCGGCGTGCGGTTGAACGTTGGCGTAATCGGCGCCGAACAGTTCTTTTGCACGGTCGATAGCCAGTTGCTCTACCACGTCTACGTATTCGCAGCCGCCGTAGTAGCGCTTGCCAGGGTAGCCTTCGGCGTATTTGTTGGTCAGAACCGAGCCTTGAGCTTCCATCACCGCTGGGCTGGTGTAGTTTTCCGAAGCGATCAGCTCAATATGTTCTTCCTGGCGCTGAGCTTCTTGCTCCATGGCGGCAAAAAGGTCGGCGTCGAACTTGGCAAGTGTCAAATCACGGCTGAACATGGCGGTCCTCAAGGATCGGGGGCAGAAAAGGAGGGCATTCTAACTCAATGGGTTTTATCTGGCATATGAATGCGATTCACGGTGAGCAACTATGAGCTTCAAGCTTGTAGATCCGCGCTTGCCGCTTGCAGTTGCTCCACCAATTGGCCCGCCGGCATCGGTCGCCCGAACAGATAGCCTTGCACTTCGTCGCAACCGTGTTCACGCAAGAAATCCAGCTGCTCGTGGGTCTCTACACCTTCGGCGATTACCGCAAGGTTCAGGCTGTGGGCCATGGCGATAATGGCCCTGGCGATTTGCGCGTCCTGCTCCCCGGAGGGCAGGCCGTCGACAAAGGTACGGTCGATTTTCAGTACGTCGATGGGGAATTGCTTGAGGTAGTTGAGCGACGAATAACCGGTGCCAAAGTCGTCCACGGCAATGCTCAGGCCGAGGTTTTTCAGGCTGGCCAGGATATGCAGCGCTTCGCTGACCTCGCGCATGAGGATGCTTTCGGTCAGCTCAAGCTCCAGGCAGGCCGGGGACAGGCCGGTTTCCTTGAGGATATTGGCAATGCGCGTACCCAACTGGCCGTCGGAGAACTGGCGCGCCGATATGTTGACCGAGACTTTGGGCACGCGAACCTTGGCCTGATGCCAGAGCTTGAGCTGGCGACAGGCCTCGGCCAGCACCCAGTCGCCGACTTCGACCACCAGTCCCAGTTCTTCGAGTACCGGGATAAAGTCGCCGGGTGGCACCAGCCCGCGCCTTGAGTGATTCCAGCGCAACAGTGCCTCAACGCCGGTCAGACGTTTGCCGTCGCCGCTGAACTGCGGCTGGTAATAAAGAATGAATTCCTGCTGCTCCAGGGCATGACGCAGGTCGCTTTCCAGTTCAAGGCGCTCAAGAGCGCTGGCGTTCATGTCTGCCTGGTAGAACTGGAAGTTGTTTTTGCCGCGCTCCTTGGCGTGATACATCGCGGTATCGGCGTTTTTCATCAACTGGCTGAGTTCGTTGCCGTCTTGCGGGCTCAAGGCAATACCAATACTGGCAGTTACAAAGAACTCGCGGCTTTCGAGTACAAAGGGCTTTACCAGACTGGCGAGGATCTGTTCGGCCACATTGATAGCGCGGTTCAAGGCCTTCTGACGGGTGGTGCGAGGCTGCAGAAGCAGGGTGAACTCGTCACCGCCCATGCGCGCCACAGTATCGTCGTCACCCACACAGGCAAGCAGGCGGATGGCCATGTCCTTGAGCATGCGGTCGCCGGCTGCGTGGCCCAGGGAGTCGTTGATCGGTTTGAAGCGGTCGAGGTCAAGAAACATCAGCACCACCCACGACTTGTTGCGCTCGGCCTGTTGCAGCGCGGTGTGCAGACGGTCCTGGAACAGGGTGCGATTGGGCAGGTGAGTCAGGGCGTCGTAGTAGGCCAGGCGGTGGATTCGCTGTTCGCTGGCCTTGCGCTCGCTGATATCACTGAAGAAGCACACATAGCTGGCCAGATCGCCTTCATCATCGAGCACTGCCGTGATGCCGACCCAGGCCGGGTAGTGTTCGCCGTTCAGGCGCTTGAGCCAGACTTCACCCTCCCATGTGCCGTGCAAATGCAGTTGCTTGAGCACATAGGCGAGGTGTGCGCGTTGTTGGTCATCGACAGTGAGCATGCTTGGTAGCTGGTCGAGGACTTGTGCGACGGCGTAACCGCTGACCCGGCTGAAAGCCTCGTTGGCTTGCACGATATAGCCTGCAGGGTCGGTAATAAGGATGGCCGAGGTGGAGTGTTCAAAAACCGTGGCGGCCATGCGCAGGCCTTTTTCGGCACGGCGTTGCTGGCTCATGTCGCGACCAACACCCAGAATGCCTTCAAAACCGTCGTCTTCATCCCATACCAGCACCAAACGCAGTTCGATGGGCACCTTGTGCCCGTCAGCGCGCAGGCAGTCGAACAGAAACAGCTGGGTTTGTACCTGGGCACGCAAAGCCGACAGTTGCTGGGGCTTGTGCAGTGCGCCACGGATACGCTCGATCAGGTTGTAGATACCCTCCAGCTGTTGCGGCGTGGCAATAATAGACTGCCAGCCATTGTCGAATACCCATTGTGCGTCATAGCCCAGTACAGTCTGTATGGAGGGGCTGAGGTAGTTCATGCGCAGCGAGCTGTCAGTGGAGAAAATCACGTCGCTGATGCTTTCGGCCAGCATCCGGTAGCGTTGCTCGCTGTCGCGCAATGACTCGCTGGCTTCAATCTGGTCGGTGATGTCCTTGGCCACCCCTACAATTCGCGAGACTTGATCACCTGTATGACGGGCAAAGGCTTGCTCACGGATGTCAAAGCGCCGCCAGGTACCCTGCTGATGGCGAAACCGCAGTTGGCATTGCATCAGTTGCTTGTAACCGTTTTCCTGCTGCTCTTTGCGCAAC
Organism: Pseudomonas sp. FSL R10-0056; assembly: GCF_009600105.1. Taxonomy (NCBI): domain Bacteria; kingdom Pseudomonadati; phylum Pseudomonadota; class Gammaproteobacteria; order Pseudomonadales; family Pseudomonadaceae; genus Pseudomonas; species Pseudomonas sp. FSL R10-0056. Next base: position 70,092 of record NZ_WIWL01000011.1, on the reverse strand, counting down.
TGGTGATAGCGCTCGGCGTCTTCAGGGTGCAACAGCAACTCCCAGAAGTAAGCGCCCATTTCCTGCAGTTCAACAGCGCTATAGCCCAGGGTCTGGCCAAGGTGATGGTTGCTGAAAATGATCCGCTGGCTGATTACATTTTGTACATATAGATGGTCGGGAACGGTTCGCACCACATCGGACCAGAAGCTTTCGCGCTCTTGCAGGGACAGTTCGATCAACTTGCGGCTGGTGATATCACTGATGCTCAAAATGACTGCATGGTAGTCCTGCTGATCCACAGGCAGACGCAGCACCAGCCATAAGTGCTGGTCGCGACCGCTGGCATCGGTCAGTTTTATTTCCAGCTCAAGCTGTTGCTGCTGGTCGAGCACGGCCTCGACGACCTGATAGCCAATGGCTGAACTGCTCAGCGGGCAGCCGTTGATCAGCTTGTGCCAGGCACCTTCTCCTGAATCGACCTCCAGCAGCTGCATGGCTACCTGGTTGACTTCGGTGATGCGCAGTTGCTCGAATAACTGGCGACGATGTTCCGGATGATCGCTGAGCCAATGCTTGAGGGCATCAGTGTCATGGAGTTTTTCGCGCTCAAGAAATCCTGGCAGGCTGGACAGGTCGAGCACGCAGAGGGCGACCCCGGTGCCTTCAAAAATATCGTGGTAACGCCGGCGGCCTTCATGCAACTGGCGCTGGCGGCGGCGCATGTTTAACAGCGCCATAATGGGCAGCAACGAAAACACCAAGCCGAGCAGGCATTTGCCGATCAGTCCGGGCAGCAGCTGCTCGATTGCCTGGCGGTCATTGAACAGCCCGCGCAGTTGCCAGTCGCTATGGCTGATAGCTGCCAGCAGTACGGTGTCGTCTTCATCGCGCTGGCTCAGGGCCGAGGGGGGCGAGACGTTTTTATCCGCGCGGCTGAGTACCTTGCGGGTCTGGCTGTTTTCCACCAGCCACTGCGGCCGGTTGCTGCTGTTGGCGTTCTGATGCGTGAGGTTTTGCAGCAGGTCCGGGCTCATGCGCAGCAGCCAGTAGCCGTCGATGGCGCCGCTGGGCTGGCGCAGCAACAGGTAGATGATGCTGGCATCACTGTTGTTGCTGAAGTAGTAACCTTCAGTGCGGTTGCGCGACGGGCTGCGTTTGACCCAGTCGGCCAGATACGCAGCGTCGGGGCTGGTCCCGGTACTGTCGAGCAACACTTCGCCGGCCGGACTGAGCAGGGCCAGGCTTTGCAGGGATGGCAAGGACTGGCCCAGTTGCTTGACCAGCGCCTGTTGCTGGCGCTGGTTTCTTGGCGACTTGTCTACGGGCAGCAGATTGAGCGCGGTTTCGGCCCGCAAGGCCATGCTCAGGCCGATATGGTCGGCCAGGTCGGCGCTGTAGTTGATGCTGGTCTGGCGCTCTTGCTGCAGGGTTTCCTGAAACTGCTCGACCAACAGCCAGAACAGCATCGCCAGCAGCAGTAAAACCAGGGTCGCCAATGCACTTTTCAACGTTCCGCGCACAGGTGTCCCGAGTAATTGGCTGGACGCTTTGACACGAGTGGGCGGGGTGACATTGGGCAACTTGTGATCCTGCGATTTGGCGGCAATGGCGCGAGGCCCCCTAAAGGCGCCAAGCATGCCTTGGGTTGTGGCAAAGTGCCAGTCCTCTGGTCTGCGCTGGTTTGCCCTGCATCACGCATTCAGGTAGATTCTGGGGTCTACATTTGTGCTTTTTCTGCGAGCAGGCATTGATCTCGATCAGTCCCTGACTTTCTGCTATGGCCTGATCCGGGCATTGCTCGCGCCTTATTCACCCGTCACTGACCCTAGGTTATCCATGGCTCAATGCGTGGATCTACCCTATTATATTTTAGTCATGTTTTACGATCTGAAGCCGAGCCCTGACGGTTACTAGTTCTCCAGCCGACCCAGCATTTTTTCGCTCTCAGTCCTGCATCAGGGCAAAGATTTTAGTTAGGTTTTGATGATTTTGAGCCAATTTCAACTCCAAAACTTAACTTTTCTAAGCGTGCCTCCTTGTCAGGTATCACGATGCAGATATAGACGCTGGGAACATGATGCTGTATCGGAGGAAATGCAGAACCTGCTGAGCAAATCACCGGAGATAATGCAAGTCCGAAAGCGGACGGTTGAGCATCCCTTCGGGACGCTAAAGCAATGGATGGGTGTGACGCGCTTCCTGACCCGAAGGCTGGCCGGAGTGAGCGCAGAGTTGAGCTTGAATGTGCTCGCCTATAATTTGAAACGGGTTATGAAAATCATCGGCGTTAATGGTTTGATGAAGGCGCTGTCGGCGCAAAAAAAAGGCTGACTTTGGCCCATCCGAGAGGCTGTAAAGCAGCGTTGACCTGTTCCAGGTCGCTACCCAGACCCGAAGCATTTACTGTGCGATCACTCAGCCAACGAACGTCAATGCTTCAAGACGATAGGGCCCATGAGCGTTTTTACACACTCTGGGCCGTTTTCGGCCTGTGGCGAGAGGCAAAAACCGGCCAAAAGGAGGCGGCCGGCATCGGAGCTGCTCCTAGCACGAATTCGCAAAACTCAGGTAACTGACTCCCCAGAAATGTCGACAATGCCGCACCGCACCAGCACTCTTAACGATCCGCACACTGAGCTGGCGTACAAAATATAGGAAGGTCTAGCGATATCTAGTGATGTATAGCGAATTTCGCTATACATCACTAGATATCGCTATATTTCGCGCATTGCTCGATCACCGATGACCGCGTATCTACATGCGCTGCCGCCCAAGCTCAAGATTCGGGTCGCAGATGGCAGTAATTTTAGCGGAGTTCAGTTCATCGTAACGGGCGACTACCGGCCAATAGCGGTCATCGACCGTCAACTAAAGCAGGGGCGACTCAACATGAGCGCCGGAAAAACTCTAGCTTTGGGCCTCGTCGTCAGCGCAGGCTCATACCCATCCTGGGTTAGCACCTTTGCTTTAATGTCAATGTGTTAACTGCGACAGCCGGGATAGTTGTCGCGGCTGATCTACGCGTTAAGGATTAGCCTCGGCCAAGCCTGCTTCAATGAAGCGCACCGAACTCTCCATGGCCTGCTGACCTTCTGGCAGCATGGTGGCGTAGAAGTGCCAGGCGTGGAACATCGCAGGCCATACTTCCAGGTTTACGCGAACGCGGTTATCAGCCAGGTGAGTTGCAAGGCGCATTGCATCACTCAACATCAGCTCGTTCTCGCCGATCTGCACCAGGATTGGTGGAAGACCGGTGACGTCCGCGAACACAGGTGAGGCCAGAGGATGATTGGCCAATGTGTCGCCTAGGAATGCTCTGGCGAGGATGTCCAGGACAGGCTTGGAGTTCAGAGGATCCAGACCTTCACGGTTGCTCATGGAAGCACCGGTGTGTTCAAGGTTCGCCCATGGTGAGATGGAGGAGCCAACCGCAGGCAATGGAAGCCCTTTCGACTTAGCAGCAACCATGATGCTGACAACCATCGCGCCGCCAGCCGACTCGCCAGAGAACGCAATTTTGTTAGCTGGGATTTTCTGCTCAAGCAGCCATTCGTAGGCGCGCAATGTGTCGTCAACAGAGGCTGGGAACTTGTGCTCAGGAGCAAGACGATAGTCTGGCATGTACACACGAGCACCGAGCATTTTCGCGTAATTGCCACCGATGCCGTGGTAGCCGTCTGGACGACCTACAATGTAGGCGCCGCCGTGGATATACATCACTACTGCGTCAGTTTTGATCTCGTCCGGGGTAACCAGTGTGCCGGGGACGCCGCCCATGTTGACTGCTTCGAATTTAACGCCAGCTGGCGCTGGATTTTGCGCGAGCATTTTTGCGTAAGAGTCGCGGATGTCGCTCATTTTTGTGGTGGTATCAATTCCCTTAAGAACGGGTACCAGATCGCTAAGGCTGTTGGCCCAGGTTTGGACGGCTGCTTGGACTTTAGTGTTCATAATGACCTCAATTGATCGATGGGAGTGGATTAGCTAATTGAGATACTATGCTTAGTATTGGGGAATAGGGTTCCCCATAACAGGTGCTAAGCCGCCCGAACGTTGAGACCCTTGAGGCCCCATGGAACTCCATAACCTGAATGATATCGCAGCGTTTGTAAGCTCGGTAAACGCTGGAAGCTTCACTGCGGCGGCCAAGCAGCTTGGCCTTACGCGCTCTGCAGTGGGGAAGTCGATAGTCAGGCTCGAGGCTCGTTTACAGGTACGTTTACTGAATCGTACTACGCGCAGTTTAAGCATGACGGATGACGGCCAGGTTCTGTATGAGCGTTGCGTGGGCGTTCTTCAGGATCTGGACGACGTGGAGGATGCCCTTGCGTTTCGTCGTTCAACACCCAGTGGGCGACTGCGGATGAGCCTGCCGGTAGCATTAGGCAGACTTCATGTCCTTCAGCACATCGAGTGCTGTCTTAAGGATTGGCCCTCCTTGAGCGTCGATATCACATTTTCCGACAGGCTGGTCGATCTGATCGATGAGGGATTTGATTTGGCCATGCGCATCGGGCCACCGAAGGAAGACTCTCGGTTGCTCACGCGTACCGTGGCCTATCAACAAATGATTACCTGCGCTTCACCCAAGTATCTGGCTGAGCATGCCGAGCCCAAAACGCCTGAGGATTTGTCCGAGCACCAGTGCCTGCATTTCGTGAGCGGTGGGAGATTGCTTCCTTGGAATTTTCGCGTGAATGGTAGCTCCGTGCCCGTTACTCATGGTGGAAGGCTACAGATGGACAGTGCTGAGTCATTGCACCAGTCAGCTGTCGCTGGCCTAGGCATCGCGACTCTTCCTTCCTATGTGGTAAATGACGATTTGAGGAGCGGCAAACTCGTTCAATTGCTCGCAGGGTATGCAGAGGCCGCAGAGCCTATTCGGGTGATTTACCCTAGCAAGCGACATCTCTCTCCAAAAATTCGTCTCTTCATCGATAAGCTTGTGGAGGCTTGGTCGCCTTGTCCGCCATGGGAGCGTGATTCGGCAATTCCTACGTTTGCACCCTAAGCGAAGCCGTCTGGCTGAACCGACGCTCAGACACCCTAGATCACCTCGACCTTAATCATGGCGTCTGTATTTCCAACAGTTTACAACTCAAATATTTGAAGGGACGCTATTGGCCGCTCTCCGCCGATCACAACAGGCAGAAAACGGCCATCTCTGGTCACCCCTACCTAAGTGACAGCTCTAAATTCTGCGGCGCATTCTCCCTGGAGGCGCCCCATAAACCTCCTTAAATTTTTTGCTGAACGCCGCCTGCGATTGGTAACCAACCTGCAAGGCAATATCTTTTAATCCCAGATGCGAATGACTCAGCAGGCTGAACGCCAATTCCATACGGACTTGCGTAAGCAATACCCATGGCGACACACCAGCCACACGAACGAACGCCCGCATGAAAGATGCTCGGGACATGCACGCGATATCTGCTAGATTTTGGATGGTCCACTCGTGCGCAGGATCAGCCAACATCGCCTGCCATACGGGGCCCAGACGTTTATCGCTGAGCAAGGCGAGCGTGCCGATGTCTTGGCCATGGCTAGATAGATGGGCGCGAAGGATCAGGGTGAATAACGCCTGAGAAAGAGCATCGAGCAAAAATTTTGCTCCAATCTGATCGCCGTCTGCTTCCCCGCGTAATAAATCGACCAGAGACTGTAATGGTCCATCCGCTGGGAGCGTGCCGCTGGGTATCAACAGGTAGTCAGGTAATGAAGCAAATAGCAACGAAGTTCGGTTGAAGTGAAAGCAGCCGCATAGCATGTCCAGATCCGCACTCACGCCGCCAATGCGATGTATGGGCAATATGCCAGCGTCGATACGCTTTGCCGATACCAATGTTGGCGCAACAGCTTTGCCCGGACTATGCAGCACATGCGGCGCACCACCCGGCAGGAGCAGAACGTCGCCGGCGCGCATAGAAAGACGCTGCCCGCTTGGAAGCTCCACCCGACACTCACCCGACAGCACCACGTGGTATGGCGCTTTGCCCAGCGCTTCCTGCTCATGCTCCAGGGACCAGTCACCCTGAAATTGGCAACGTAAATCCAGACTGCCACGAACATTGGCGAGGCTGATGAGCTTGTCGATCGAATTCATTTGAGCGCATCGCAGAAAAAACAGAGCGTATCGAACTAATCAAAATAGGACTAGGGCATACACTAAACAAGGTTAAACATTACACCCAACCCCCCTCAGGAGTTACCGCAATGTTCATTAACTGGTCCGAATTATTACCCTCCATCCAGAAAGCTTTCGGCGCGCTGGGCAAAAGTAATCCAAAAATGGTCAAAGCCTACATGGCCCTCGGAGAAGCCTCTGCCGAAAACGATGTGCTCGACACCAAGACCCGCGAATTGATCTCCATTGCAGTCGCCATCACTACACGCTGCGACGGCTGTATTGCAGCTCACACTGATGCGGCCATTAAGGCTGGTGCGAGCCGCGAGGAAGTGGCTGCGACCTTGGCCACTGCGATCTCGTTGAACGCAGGCGCCGCTTATATTTATTCACTGCGCGCTCTTGAGGCGTACGACACCTTGAAAAAATAGCTCTTTCGCCATAACTCCACCGGCCCCGCACACTTAAACGTGCCGGGGCTTACCTGATACATCCAGACGTCAGCCACTTGTTGAGACGATCGAACAATAACTTGAGCATGACGCACAAAAGCGTCTCGCGGCTAAGCCTCAGACTGGTTTCACATTCCAAATATTCGGATAAGTCTGATGCTCGCTTCATTCACTACATGGCTGCAATTCATCAGCAAGCTCGACACCCTTGGCACACACCTCATGAGACTGGCGATCGCCGTAGTTTTCTTGTGGATCGGGGCGCTCAAATTCGCGCCTTACGAAGCCGATAGCATTACCCCATTTGTCGCCAACAGCCCGTTTATGTCTTTTTTTTATGAACATCCCGAGGATTACAAGGCACACCTGACCCACGAGGGTGAATTGAATGCGGAAAAGCGCGTCTGGCAGACCGCAAATAACACATACATCTTTTCCAACGGCCTGGGCGTAGTAGAAATTCTGATCGGTCTGCTGGTGCTTTCCAACCCGATCTCGCGACGCGCCGGTCTGCTTGGTGGGGCGCTGGCCTTCGGTACACCGCTGGTGACCTTAACCTTCCTGCTCACCACACCTGAAGCCTGGGTACCGGATCTTGGTGATGGTGAACATGGCTTTCCATTCCTGTCTGGTGCAGGACGCCTAGTGCTCAAAGATCTCTTGATGCTGGCCGGCGCTCTTCCGGTGATGGCTGATTCCGCCCGTCAGTTATTGCAAGAGCGGCGCCCCTAGTTTTCTTTTAAAGCCTTGAAATCTGAATCGCCTCAAGCTTCGTAGATACCTCCGAGAGGCTGCTTGTGGCCGTGAGCAGCCCTTCGTGACAGGCTGCTATCGGCCACTAGCGGCCTGTCGTAAGCGGCATAATCTGTAGACGAGCCACCGATACTGCGCACAAGCGAAACGCTCCAGCTGCTCGATTGAGGCCATCTGGGTAAGGCGTTTACGTCGGGACTAGTCATGCTTCCGCAGTCAGCGGCGAGGTAGTCCCTGAGCTCACTGGAGCCCAGGGTTTCGAAGCAGGCCGTCTTCAGCGTCTTCCTCGATGAATTGACTCTCAAGCCAGCCTTAGCCGCGCTGAGATAAGATCGTCTCGAGCAAACCAGGAAATCGATTGTTCAAATCATCCCTGCGCAACGAGTTCATATGGGTCGTGCCGATGGTTTGGGTTTGGACCAACCCGGCATCTCGCAGCACCCTGAAGTGATGGGACATGGTGGACTTTGGTCGGCCACCGTCCAATTCGCCACAGCTGGCTTCGCCCAGTTCGGCAAGGCGTCGGACGATCTCCAGGCGCACAGGATCGCTCAAGGCGTATAGCAGACGCTCGAGGACGAATTCAGTGACGGGAGGGTGTTTGTAGGGGCGCATGAACGAAGCATACACGGGTTTGCTCTATCTCCATAGTTCGAATACTATCGAATTAACGTAATAGACAACCCTCGGAGAAACCAATGTCTGCGCTGTTCCAACCCTTCACGCTTAAAGACGTCACGCTTCGCAACCGTATTGCGATTCCCCCTATGTGCATGTACTCGTCAAACGATGGCCTGATCAACGAGTGGCACAGTGTTCACTACGCCTCCCTTGCGCGTGGCGGGGCGGGGTTGGTGATTGTCGAAGCAACCGCTGTAGCGCCAGAAGGGCGGATCACTCCTGGCTGTGCGGGTATTTGGAACGATGAGCTGGCCCAGGCCTTCGTACCGGTGGTGCAGTCGATCAAGGCAGCCGGCTCGGTCCCCGGCCTGCAGATCGCCCACGCCGGTCGCAAGGCAAGCGCAAACCGTCCATGGGAAGGTGATGACCACATCGCTGAAGATGACGCCCGTGGCTGGCAGACCATCGCTCCATCGGCCATAGCTTTTGGCGGTCACCTGGCCAAGCAGCCGCAAGCCATGACGCTGGAAGACATTGCCCGTGTGCGTGAGGATTTCGTCGCAGCCGCTCGCCGTGCGCGTGACGCTGGCTTCGAGTGGCTGGAGCTGCATTTCGCCCATGGTTATCTGGCCCAGTCGTTCCTTTCCGAACACTCCAACCATCGCGATGACGCCTACGGCGGCAGTTTCGACAACCGTAGCCGCTTCCTGCTTGAAACGCTGGCGGCTGTTCGTGAGGTTTGGCCGGAGCACCTGCCGCTAACCGCTCGTCTAGGGGTTATCGAATACGACGGCCGGGACGAACAGACGCTGACCGAGGCTATCGAACTGACACGTCGCTTCAAAGATGGTGGCCTGGATCTGCTGAGCGTCAGCATTGGTTTCACCATCGCGGAAACCAACATTCCCTGGGCGCCTGGCTTCATGGGCGAAGTTGCCCAGCGCGTGAAGCGTGAGGCGGGGATACCAGTGGCTTCGGCATGGGGCTTCGGCACGCCAAGCGTTGCCGAAGAAGCGGTCAAGAGCGGTCAGCTGGACTTGGCGATGATTGGGCGAGCACATCTGGCCAATCCAAATTGGTCCTATCTTGCCGCCCAAGAGCTGGGCGTAGAGCGTGCGTCCTGGACCTTGCCGGCTCCCTATGCCCACTGGCTTGAACGCTACAAGTGATCCGTCGGGGCGAAGACGGCCGTCATGGCCTAATCGCCCGCTGCCTCAGCGCCGATGTGCGCTGGTGGCTACCTGGCTGGGCCGCTCATGGCTCGGCCCTTCCGATAGATAGCTGAGGATTACGCTATGTCTCGCGTCATACGCTTTCATCGCACCGGTGGACCGGAGGTTCTCCAGATCGACGAGATCGACGTGCCGGCTCCCGGCGCGAACGAGGTTCAAATCAACGTCAGGGCGCTCGGCATCAACCGGGCTGAAGTGATGTACCGCACAGGCCAGTACGTCATCGAACCGACGTTTCCCGCCATGCTGGGCTATGAAGCGGCTGGGACCGTATCTGCAGTGGGTCCCGGTGTGGTCGGCTTCGCTGTTGGCGATGCGGTCAGCGTAGTGCCCGCGTTCTCCTTTGACGAATACGGCTTGTACGGTGAATTGGTCAACGCGCCGGCTCACGCGGTGGTCAAACACCCGGAAGCGCTTTCTTTCACGGAAGCAGCGGCGACCTGGATGAAGTTTGTCACTGCCTATGGCGCACTGATCGAGCTTGGTGGGCTGCAGGCCGGCGAGACGGTGCTAATCCGTGCGGCGTCCAGCAGCGTGGGGCTTGCCGCTATCCAGATTGCGAACATGGTGGGCGCCGTTCCTGTCGCGCTGACCCGCACCAGCGACAAGCGCGAGGCCTTACTTCAGGCCGGGGCGGCGGCAGTCATTGCGACGCAGGAGCAGGACATGGTGGCCGAGGTCATGACGATGACTCATGGCAAAGGCGCTCGCATGGCCTTCGATCCCGTTGGCGGGCCCGAAGTGGCCTTGGTGCTCAAGGCACTGGCGAACCACGGAATCTTCTTCCAGTACGGCGCTTTGGACACTCGGGATATCCCTGTGTCGGTCATGGACCTGCTCGGCAAGCATCTGACGCTGCGTGGTTATCAGCTGTTCGAGATCACCCAGGATCGAGAAAAACTCGAACGGGCCAAGCACTTCATCAACGAAGGGCTCGCCTCTGGGCAGCTGCAGCCGGTAATCGACCGTACATTCAGCTTCGACGAGATGGCCGAGGCTCACCGGTACATGGAATCGAATGCCCAGGTGGGCAAGATTGTTGTAACGCTTTAAACCACGTGCAGGTCTTCGCGGCATGGCCGGTAGGGTCACTGTCGATAAGCCCATGCCAGCTCGATGCGTCTCTCACACATGCACAGACAGGAGGTTCGATGACCACCCCACTCACACTGGTTGCCACATTGGTCGCCAAGGCCGGCTCCGAAGATGAGCTCCAGCAGACGCTGCAGGATCTGCAAGGCGCAAGTCGCGCCGAAGCAGACTGCATCCAATACGACTTTCATAAAGATGCAGAACAGCCTCGCACCTTCCATATGGTTGAGCAGTGGCGAGACGAAGCGGCGCTGACTGCGCACGAGGCCACCCCGCATTTCCAGGCAGCGCTGCCCGTCATCGAACGCGCCGCCGAAAAATTCTCCGTCATGAAAATGTACCGCGTCTCCTGAGGAGCTCCGAATGAAAGCCATTGCACACTTCAAATGTCTGCCTGTTGAGAACCCTGACGCCCTCGTGGAGATCGATCTACCCGAGCCAGTGCCGGGGCCGCGCGACCTGCTGGTAGAAGTCAAGGCCGTATCGGTCAACCCGGTCGATACCAAAGTCCGCCAGGGCTACGTGCCGCATACAGACGAAACACAGCCGCGCATCCTCGGTTGGGACGCTGCCGGCGTGGTCAAGTCGGTCGGTTCCGACGTAACGCTGTTCAAGCCCGGTGACAAGGTGTGGTACGCCGGGTCGCTGATCCGCCCGGGCAGCAACAGTGAGTTGCAGCTGGTAGACGAGCGCATTGTCGGATCGATGCCACAGTCGCTGGAGTTCGCCCAGGCCGCGGCGCTTCCCCTGACGTCTCTGACCGCTTGGGAATTGCTATTTGATCGCCTCGGCGTAGCGCGCGACACCACCGACCGTGGCGAAACGCTGCTGATCATTGGCGCTGCAGGCGGGGTGGGTTCAATCATGACTCAGCTGGCGCGTCAGTTGACCGGCCTGACCGTCATTGGTACGGCTTCGCGCCCTGAAACCCAGGCCTGGGTCACCGAACTCGGCGCCCATTACGTGATCGATCACACCAAGCCACTGAGCGAAGAGCTCAAGCGCATCGGCCTTCCGCAGGTCAGCTACGTCGCAAGCCTGACGCAGACCGATCGGCATTACGAGCAGATCATCGAGTCACTGAAGCCACAGGGCAGGTTGGGCCTGATCGATGACCCGGCCACGCTGGACGTCGTACCGCTCAAACGCAAGAGCCTGTCGCTGCACTGGGAGCTGATGTACACGCGCTCGCTGTACGAGACCGAGGACATGCAGGAGCAGCACAACATCCTCAATGAAGTGGCCCGCCAGATCGATGCGGGTGTGTTGCGCACCACCGTTGGCGAAAACTACGGGCGTATCAGCGCCGAAAACCTACGTCGCGCCCATGCCTTGCTGGAGAGCGGCAAGGCAAAGGGCAAGATCGTTCTGGAGGGCTTCTGACGGTATCTGGCTACCGGCTCATGCGGTAGGTAGCCAATGCTGGATTCAAGAGTAGCGCCCATGAGCGATTCAGTGAGCGCCTTGAAATGCCTCCTATTGAGATCGTCTCGCAAGACCATCACCCAGCCGTCAACGACTTCATCCGAAACGTCCAACTAATAGGAATTCATGCCTTTTTCAACGCTGGAGAAACGCCAGATCAGTGCCTCTCCAGCCGGGCAGGTGTATTCGTTTTTCGTCGCGTCATAAACGAAGGCATCTTTGTTGAACCGTCCTTCTGCCTTGGCGCTTGAAGTCATCGGCTTTGGTACATAGGCGGTGATGTTTGCGTCATGGCAGGCCAAGATTTCTTCGCTTTTGAAGTAGCCTCGGTCGGCGACTACCGACAACGTTTCTGCGCCGATGGCTTCACGAGCGTGCTTCGCCATTGAACTGAGCTGGTCACGGTCGGAGCCTCTATTGGTGACCTCGTGAGCAACTATCAGGTGATGCTGCGTATCGACAGCCGTCTGCACGTTGTAGCCGACGATACCGCTGCCGCGCGTCATCATTGAGTGGGCATCCGGGTCGGTCAGCGAAACCTGTTTGTCTGGCGATTCGTTGAGCTGAGCTTCGACCCCCTGAAGCTCTTTCATCTGCGCTTTGAGCTTGGCGATTTTATCTTCCAGGCTGGCAGTGTCTGGCGCGGAGGCGCTAGGAATCTGTCGATCAGCCACATCGAGCGCAGCCAAATAACGGCTTATGCTCGTCTCGATTTCTTCCATGCGCCGCTTCAGTTTGGCGCTGGTGAAATTCCGGTCTCGGTTGTTCACCGCCTTGAATTTACTGCCGTCGATGGCAACCAGGTTTTCGCTAAAAAGGCCCAACTGCTGGCAGAGCAAAACGAACTGGCGGCAAACGCCGCGAATGGCTTTGCTGTTGTCTTTTCGGAAGTTGGCGATGGTCTTGAAGTCGGGCATCAATCGCCCGGTTAACCACATGAGTTCGACATTGCGCTGAGCTTCTCGCTCAAGACGCCGGCTCGATTGAATGCGGTTTAGATAGCCATAGATATAGATCTTCAGCAGGATCGCAGGGTGGTAAGCCGGTCTTCCGGTTTCGGCTGGAATGACGCCATCAAAACCTAGCGTGGCTAGGTCGAGTTCGTCGACGAAAACGTCGACCACGCGCACTGGGTTGGTATCGCTGACGTAATCGTCGAGGCTTTCGGGGAGTAAGGTGCTTTGACCTCGGTGTTCACCCTGGATAAACCGTTTCATGGGCGTCCCTTGCGATGACAGTCTCAGAAATCATAGCAAGGGTTTGTACGGGCGTTTTTACACACTCTGGGCCGCAAGCTGCCAGTGAGCAACCCATGTGCGCAATATTACATAACAGACTGAATCGCCCCTGATTTTCTAGACACTCTCCAAGCTCATTGCATAACGCCCATTCAAGATGCCAACGGCGGGTTCGGTGGCAACGTTCTGAGTTCCACAAGTTGGCTGTTTAACACCGCGTTGTCTTGGAGCAGACGTTGTTGCTCTCTGGCAAGTTCGGTCAACTGGGATTCTGCTTGGGTGAAACGGTCCGTCAGAAGACGCCGCTCCCGCTCGGCCACAGCCAACTTCGTTCGCGTATCAGCCAAGCACTGTTCGTCCTGGACATGCCGCTGCTCCAGTGCCTGATGGATCTGTTTCAGCTCGGCGAGTTGCCGTGCCAACTGCTCCTGTGCGCTGCGGCTGAGGATCAGCGACTCCTGGGACGTGTGCAGGGTGCTCTGCAGTCGATCGTGGTCCTGCGCCCAGCGTTGTTCCTGCCCGCCTTCACGGGCCAGCTTCAGCAACCGGTTCTGGTGGATTAGCCGGTCGAGCCCTTCGGGCAAACCCACCAGCTGGAAGATCTTCAGCCGTTCGATGTGCTCCATTATGTGCCGCGAGTTCGGTTTTAGTGGAGACTGGCGTAGCCACGTTAACCAGGTGCTATTGCTGCCGGCCTTGAGGGTTAGCAGTTCGTCGAGCTTGTTCCGATGTTGCTGGCTCAGCGGCTCGATCAAGGCACGGTAAACCCTGCGGTTGGCTCGTGCCACGGCTTCAGAACAGGCCCGATCGATCACCGTCAATGTCGGTAAGATCCGCCGTTGTTGACGCAGACTCTCCAGGGCCTGCCCGGCCAGTAACAAGCTTTTGTCGGTTTGCTGGGCCAAGTTGGTCAACTCGCGTACCAGAGCGCGAAAGTCCGAAAGCCCGAACGGCAGCAATCCAAGGTAGGTGCGCAGCTCCTGGGCGTGTTCGCGGCGGGTGACATCGCGCTCGCCGTACTTCGGCCAGCTTTCAGGCGCCGCCTGAACCTGTCGGGCCACCCACTCAATGACCGGATCGGGCAGCACGCTGTCGCTGGCCAGCGCGTAACCGGGGTAGCGCAGCAGGCAGAGCTGCACCGCAAAGCCAAGGCGATTGGCATCACCCCGGCGCTGACGGATCAGCGACAGGTCGGACTCGTTGAAGGTGTAATAGCGGATCAGGTCGTCTTGGCTATCCGGCAGGGCAAGCAGGGTGTCGCGCTCAGTGGCCGAAAGGATCGAGCGACGGAGCATGTGTCAGTCATCCCTGCGAAGGTACTGGTAGAGGGTTTCCCTACTTATACCGAACTCACGGGCTAACTGGGCCTTCGCTTCGCCGGCAGCGGCGCGTTGCCTGACTATGATGGCCTGTTCATCGGACAGGGCCTTCTTGCGGCCCCGGTAAGCACCACGCTGTTTGGCCAGGGCAATGCCCTCGCGCTGTCGCTCGCGAATGAGGGCTCGCTCGAACTCCGCGAAAGCCCCCATTACCGACAGCATCAGGTTGGCCATGGGGGAGTCGTCACCAGTGAACACCAAGCCTTCCTTCAGAAACTCGATACGCACGCCGCGCTTGGTCAGCTTTTGCACCAGACGCCGCAGGTCGTCCAGGTTGCGGGCCAAGCGATCCATACTGTGCACCACAACGGTGTCACCCTCGCGGACAAAGCCGAGCATGGCCTCCAGTTGCGGACGCTGGGTATCCTTACCAGATGCCTTGTCGGTGAACAGCTTGCCTACCTGAGTCTGTTCTAGTTGGCGTTCCGGGTTCTGGTCGTAGCTGCTGACCCGGACATAACCGATACGTTGTCCCTGCAAGCTGCCTCCGTAGGCTTCGCTAATGCTTAATGATCAGAGGCAGCTTCGCTGCCTCTTACCCTGCTTGCAATACGGGTACTCTCAATGAGAGACGCTGATAGACCCTTTTTGTAAGTTGAATACCTGGGCCAGGTGTCCATCCAACTCACCTTGCATATCGCCGATGAAACAGATTTTTGAATTGGCCGGTGCACGTTTAAGCGTTGCTTTAACCTTGTTCCGAAGTGGTGTAGATCCGAGCTTCAGCTCCTGGAAAATCAGCGAGTCATTACGGCCCTGCGGAAGATTGGACAGTGCCTCAACAGCTGCCTGACCAACCAAAGTCATATGCGGTTCACCACCCTTTATCTCTCCACCCGCCCAGCAGCAGTAATATTTTTTTCGGTCGTACTCGACCTAAAAAACCATAAATTCCAGCGACTGTCCTGGGCGAGTCCCCATTTTTTCCTGCACCTGCAATAGAGTTCCAGCCTCAGGCTTGGCTCCGGCGACAAGTGTCGATTTGATCGATGGCATATTCATTCCTTTTTGATGTCAATGACGTTCAGCACGTCAATTGTGTCAGGCTGAAATCTATGATATTCGTTAGCAAGTGTCAATAAAATGTACTTTCAACTCTAACCTGACGCTGAGGGTCTTGGCAGCCTGACATCAGGTTAGGGTATAGCCCAACCTGACGGATCGATTGACAGCTCATTATTATTCACTATGATTAACCCTGAGTCGAGCTATGGCAAAGCCACTCAAAATAAATCACAAAGGATAGATGATGAGCCAATCCAGCCCTTTGACGCACCAGGATGCCAACCATCGCGATTCCGCATGGGAGCGTGCTGCCAACTACGAGAAGGAAGAGCGCCCCATCCACCCAGTTAGCAAAATTGTGATCAAGGGGGCGGTTGATGTTGTGTTCTTTCGCTCGTCATCAGCGCACCTGGTCGTGGCAGGGGAAAACGTGGAAGCCATTCGTAACATCAAGACCCGCTTCGAGGGTGACAAGCTGATCATCGAGCAGGAGGGCATTTCCATTAGCGGCTATGGGGGCAATATTCACGTTTCTGGTACCGGCAACATTTTCGTGGGCGGAACGATCAATGTCGGTGGACGCCACGGCGGCGTCACTATGCAGTCCAAGGGGCGAAGCATCGTTGGAATCGCATTGCCTGAAGCCCCCAGTATCCGCATCAAGGGCAGTGGCGACGTGACCCTGTACGACCTTCAGCAGACCGTCCTCGATCTAGGCATCCAAGGTTCGGGCGATATCACGGCCTTTGGTCGCGTGGGTCTTCTGGACGCCGAGATAGCCGGTTCGGGCGACGTGGACGCCAGCGAGCTGGTCGCTACGTCCGCCAAACTGTCGGTAGTCGGCTCCGGTGATATCGACGCCTATGTCAGCGACTCAGTGAAGGCACGCGTGGCGGGTTCCGGTGACATCGTGGTGCGCGGTAACCCGCCGACCCGCGACCATTCCGTTGCCGGCTCAGGCGACATCAAGTTCAAGAAGAAGTGACGCTCCATGAAGAATGACCAAGAACGAACCGAGCTGTTGCAGCAGATCGACAAGCTGTTGACGGCAGTGGATTCGATGCAAACCTGCCTCGAAGCGCCCGAGGCCACAAACGCCGATGGCAGCTTTGACATTGCTCGCACCAACTTGCGTATCACGGCCAACGAGGCCGCGCAGGTTGTCGAACGTCAGCGAGGCGCGCAGGAGCAGCGTGAAAAGTCTCGTCCAAAAGTAACGCTGGCCACGTCGTTACTTGCCGGCGCTGAAGCGTCTGAATGGCAGGCCAACAAGCTCAAAACTAATGGCGATGAGGCCGGTGCCCGCCAGGCCAGCGAACATGCCGTCACTCTGCGCCGGATGGCATCGGAAGCGGCGATTACTGAACGCCGGCAGAGCATGCACCTTGTACCTACCATTGATTAGGAGTAACCCCATCATGGCAACCACCGCGAAAACCCGATCCGTCACGGCTCACGTCCCTGTGCAACTGGCCGAAAAGGTCGATTTGATGGCTGAGCGCCTGGAACGCTCCAAGAACTGGATCGTCAAGCAGGCTCTGGCCGCCTGGATAGACCAGGAAGAAGAACGTAGTCGCCTGACCCGTGAGGCATTGGCCGATGTGGATGCTGGTCGCGTGATCGATCATCAAGCTGTCCAGGCCTGGGCTGAAAGCCTCAGCACTGACACTCCGTTGCCGGTACCGCGCTGATGGAGTTGAAGTGGACAAGCAAGGCGCTTTCCGACATTGCCCGGTTGTATGAGTTTCTGGCGTCGGTGAATCAGCCTGCCGCCGCACGAACAGTGCAGCAACTCACAGCCGCACCTTCCACGCTGCTGGCCAACCCGCGCATTGGCGAACGCCTGGAAGAATTCGATCCACGGGATGTGCGCCGAATTCAGATCGGCCATTACGAGATGCGTTACGAGATAGTGGATTCCACTATCTACCTACTGCGCCTGTGGCACACCCGCGAAGACCGATAGGTTTGGCTGGGCCAGGAACGGAATACATCAAACTGGCGAGCCTACGACTGATCAGAAAACCTTAGCGTACGATTTTTTCCGAATTCTGTAGGCTCCCCTAATCCAAGGCCAACCTCCTGTGCTAATTCGCCCAGTCTAGGGGACTATAGATCGCCAGTCATCAGTAGCTCTCTCAGTATGCTGAGATTTTTCCTGATTTCAACTTCTACCTTTCCAGAATAATCAAGTGCCTCAAGCGTATTCTTTGTTTGGTTCATTGCCTCTGCTATTATATCAATGGCAGTTTTTCTTGATGCTGCCATATTTTCTAGAGTCTGTTCCCCTGCATCTAGCATTGTTACGATATCTTGTTTGCTTAACTTATCATAATTCACGTTACGGAGTTGCTCTAGTATTAACTCTTGATTCGACATATATGATCCTCTTTATTATTATCGATTTGTTGTTTATGATAATATTAATTATTTCATTGTTCCAGAAAATAACAGCTGGGATAGTGTATTATAAAAAATATATTTCGAGCGAATGGGGAAAGTCGGTCGAGCCATGCGCATAACCAATCCATGGCATTGGACGCACAGTATATCGTTACCGGTGGATAAATGAATTAACCGCTCAATCCACTAGGTTGCGACGACGCAATCAGTTCGTGGACGGTGCGGTTTATCTATTACCCCCTCTAGATAAATGAGCAGGGACAAACTTCGCCACCCAAGATAGCACTTTTTCTACCGGCATGGGTTTCGCAATACCATAGCCTTGCGCTACATCACAACCTAGGTTCATCAGCAACACTTCCTGCTCAACCGTTTCCACCCCTTCAGCAATAACCTCGCGGTTAAACGATTTCGCTAGGCCGATGATCGCCTTAGTCAGCCCCAAGCTGTCTTTATCGATGAGTATGTCGCGTATAAAAGATTTGTCTATCTTGATTGACTGCGTGGGCAGTTGTTTAAGGTAGCTCAGCGATGAATACCCGGTTCCAAAGTCGTCCAACGAAAATGTCACACCCAGATCCTGGCAAGCAATGAGGCACTGAGTGACATGTGGTAAGTTTTCTATCACCACTGATTCGGTAATCTCAATATCCAACATCTGCGGCAAAACATTAGGGTGGCTGTCCAGCAAAAACTTTAGGGACTTTACAAAGTTTTCTTTTTTCAAATGTAATGCTGCAATGTTTACACTCACAGACCACAAATGACCCAAGTCCGCCCATTGTTCTATTTGACTGAGCGCCTGATCTATGACCCACTCGCCGATCTCCACGATCAGATCGCTCTGCTCAATCAACGGTATAAAATACTGCGGTAATATAAGTCCATCTCGCGGATGCTGCCAACGCAATAGTGCTTCAAAACCAATCACTGCCCCACTGCTCAAACTTATTTTTGGTTGATAATGCAAGCATAACTCACCATCATGTAACGCTTGGCGAACCCGTATTACGGTATCAAAAGCTGATTTATCCATCTTATCTTTTGATACATCAAACAAATGGAAACAGTTACGGCCACTTTGTTTGGCCTTATACATAGCCTGATCGGCATGACGTAGCAGTGTATCGGCATTCTCATTATCGTTTGGATAGAGCGTCACACCGATACTGGCGGAAATATTAATGCCTATGCCATCGATGATGTAGACGGCGGAAAGGGCAGCTAAAAGCCTCTGCAGGGCGCTTTCCAACACCTTGGGATCCCGCACACCCAAAATCAGCACGAACTCATCGCCTCCCAAACGGGCTACGGTATCTTCGATACGCATACGATGTTTCAGGCGATCAGCCACCGCCACTAACAGACGATCACCTATCTCGTGGCCATAGCGGTCGTTAATCTGCTTAAACCCATCGAGATCAAGCACGCCCACGGCAACCGTGCTGGGCTGGCTCTTTGCTTTGACAATAGCCTGATCAAGCGCTTTGGACAGCAAAAAACGATTTGGAAGACCCGTCAGCTCGTCGTGCTCAGCCTGCCATTGCAAGGTTTCCAGAAACTTCCGCTTTTCGGTCACATCGAAACGAATGGAAACGTATTTCTGCCCCCGCTGGCTGGCATCATCGTACATGGGTACAATGGTGCTCTCTACCCAATACAGGCTGCCATCCTTTTTACGGTTGCAAATTTCACCTTTCCATACCTGCCCACGTGAAACTTTTTTCCACATATCAATAAAGAACTCAGGGGGATGCTGCCCTGAGTTTAGTATGCGGTGGTTTTGCCCAATCAACTCCTGTGCGCTATAGCCAGAAATATCACAGAACTGTTCATTGACATAGGTGATTATTCCGGATTTATCGGTTTCCGAGAAAATAGCTGCCGCATCCACCGCTGCACGGTATCTTGCACTCATATATAAACCTAGTTCACCAAAATAATTATAAGGTCACTACCTGTTGAACCGTTCAACCAACGAGTTTAAACCACGGGATGTACTTTCAAGTTCCCGGCCACGAATCACGGCGGAGTTAGCATTCTTCGCTGTTCTCTCAACCGTTCCCGCTACGTTATTAATCTGCCGAGCAATATCTTCAGCGACACTAGCCTGCTCTTCTGAAGCGGCTGCCATTTGCTGGCTCATACCACTGATCCGTTCAACAGCATTGCGAATGCCTTGGAGAGCACACTGCGCCTCTATAACTTGCTGTACACCGTGGTCGGCCTCGCGAATACCGAGTTTGGCAATGCTCACAGCCTCATCTGCGCCTTTTTTAAGGGTTTCAATGACGTTTTGAATTTGTTGAGTCGATACGCGGGTTTTAGCAGCCAAGGCCCGGACTTCATCAGCTACTACCGCAAAACCTCGACCCTGCTCACCAGCCCTAGCCGCTTCAATTGCAGCGTTGAGAGCGAGTAGGTTGGTTTGATCAGCAATGGCTTGAATCACCCCCGCAGCAGCCATAATTTGCTGGGTTTCATTGGCAAGGTAATCCACAGCAGTGCTGATATTCGTGACGGTACTGGCCAGCAACTGAATGGCCTCACGGGAAGTACCGGCGACTTTATCACCTTGTTCAGCCAGTTCATTTGCTGCTTGCGCTTCCATGGCGGTTTTTTGAACATGCCCTGCCACTTCGTTGATTGAGGCCGCCATCTCCGTCATGGCGGCTGCCGTCATGTCCGTTTCCGCTCGCTGCTCCAGCAAGGCATTTTCAGTTTGGTTCGAGAGTAAGGAGGAATGCGCAGCGGCTTCAGCCACTTGGCTGGCCAGATCGCTTAGCCGAGTCAGTGCGGTTTTAAGGCGTGCATCCTCACTAATCAGTATCATTTCCAACTGCGCTGAAGGGCCATACGTATCGCTGTAAGTGATGGCGCTAATCGGATCTGAAAAAGCGTCAGGGGCGCATTTCATGATATGACTCAACTGATGTTCCAGCCGCGTATAGGACCACCATCCTGTAACGAGAAAGAGCACGGCAGTTACCGCTTGTGCTGCCAGGCTTGGCAGCACGCTAGCCGCACCTATTGCCAACGCAGCCGCAGTTGCAGGTAAGACCATCCTCCTCATGAATGCCGCATAATGACGATTTTGGGGAATGGAATTTTTACCTGCACGCAACCGGTCATACAGCTTTTGTGCGCGATCAATTTGCTCCCGAGTCGGCTTGACTCTAACGGACTCGTAGCCTGTTAAGCGGCCATCTTCGAGAATAGGTGTCACATACGCACTGACCCAATAGAAGTCACCATTCTTGCAGCGATTCTTGATGATACCCATCCAGCTTTTGCCAGCCTTCAGATAGCCCCACATCAGCCCGAAAACAGCTGGAGGCATGTCGGGATGACGAACCAAATTGTGCGGACTGCCCAACAACTCTTCACGAGAATAGCCACTTATTCTCATAAACTCGTCATTCACATAGGAAATATTCCCATTCGTATCTGTAGCAGAGATCAATCGCTGCTGGACTGGAAATATTTGTTCAACGGTTGTGACAGGCAGGTTCGAGCGCAAGATGAGTCTCCATGAGCAATAATGGCATTATGCCATAATGCGTGACTAACGGGTCATGCGAAATAAAGGGAAATCACAGAGCACTGAGATGTTTGTACGCTAAGCCATGGTTCTCAGCTGCAACCATTATCTGACACTGGTGACTTCGGTTGAAGTCCCCCCTGCCAGTGCGAATAAGGGGTCATGCCGAGATAAGGCAAAAAATAGGGCATTTACAATGCAAGTAATTGATTTATAAGGGATCGTGTAACTTATAAGTTTTCCTGAAGGCTGGCCAAGATCTCGGCTAATCCGACCCTACAGTTGGCGTTGCCTCTGGAGTTTTCAATTTTGACCAGTAATTACCGAGCAAAATGAGTGAATTTCCCTTTATCTCGGCATTACCCCTACTTCAACTGGACGCTCGCAACGGCCTAGGTTGGGTTTTGGTTCCACTGCTCCCCAAAGCCATGAAGAGAGCAGCGGAACAGGAAATGCACTAAGCCAAGTCGGCTTAGCGTTCGTTTGTTGGGTAGCCAGACGCGGTCACCCGCGCCCAGCCCCCGAAGAACTGAGCGTGCTGCCTGTCAGCGCGTCACGCGCTTACTTGCCATCTACGCTGGTTCACCTCGACTGTGATATGCACCAGCTCTTCATGAATACTCAGCTGTTGCCGGAAGTAATCCGGCTCGGCGGCATCCATGACGGCGAGCGAAAGGATGCAGGCGTACTTCCCCTTGCCCACACGCCAGACGTGTAGGTCGGTGATGGTAGCCCGGATGGGGCTGGCCTCGATGACCTCCCGGATTTCCGCGATCACCGGGACATCCATCTCGGCATCGAGCAGTACGCGCCCGGTGTCACGCAGCAATCCAGAGGCCCAGATCGCGACCAGCCCGGCGCCGACGATCCCCATCACCGGGTCGAGCCAACTCGCGCCCCAGAATTTACCCCCTATCAGCGCCAGGATGGCGAGCACCGACGTCGCGGCGTCGGCCACTACGTGCAAATAGGCGGAACGCAGATTTAGGTCGTGATGATGGTCATGACCGCCATGCTCATGGTGATGGCCGTGTTCGTGGTGGTGGGCATGGCCATCCTTAAGTAGCCACGCACAGGCAAGGTTGACCAGCAGACCGACCCCAGCAATCGCGATGGTTTGATCGTAGTGGATCGGTGTCGGTGAGATCAGCCGCTCAACCGACTGGTAGAGCATTAACCCGGCAACACCAATGAGGAAGATTGCACTGGTGTAGCCGCCCAGCACCTCGATCTTCCATGTGCCAAAGGCGAATCGCGCATCGTGGGCGAAGCGCCGGGCTGCTGAATAAGCCAGCACCGATAGGCCGAGAGCCAAAGCGTGTGAGCTCATGTGCCAGCCATCGGCCAAGAGCGCCATCGAATTGTACAACCAGCCGCCGACTATCTCGACAAGCATCATCGCTGCTGTCAGAAACACGGCCCAGCGGGTATTTCTTTCGGCCAGCGGATTACCCTCATCGAAGACATGAGAGTGGTGCCAGCGCTCAACAAGGCCGGAAGATTGGGGTTTGGGGAGCAATGGAACCAAAAACCAACGTAAGCCCGACTAGCTCCGTTCAGAGCCCTCTTCCCAGGCATCCGACTCGATAAAACCATTGCGCAACTTGACCACCCATTGGCGCCGTTATTGACCAGCCGGCTGCATTCTTGACCAGTTATTTGCATTCGGAGTGACCAGGAGGGGGGCAATAGAGAAAACGGAAAAAATCGTACGCTAAGGCCAAGCGTGTTTTGCTAATGAACTGTGCTAGCAGACAAAACCAGCGGCTAGCACAACATCGATTACTTGCATTGCGACACCCAGTACGAATTGCACGGTACTCCAGTCGTTTTGGGCAGCTATAAAATCGAATTTCGTTATCGAAGTTCGATTATTATGGATTAATCTGTGGAAAATCAGGTAGGCCAACGCATGACTAATACCTCCACCGATGACCGCAGCCCATGGTCGGTTTTTCTTATTTTTCTACGCCTTGGATTGACCTCCTTCGGCGGCCCCATCGCACACTTGGGATATTTTCGCGACGAGTTCGTCACGCGACGGCGCTGGTTGTCTGAACGCAGCTATGCTGATTTAGTGGCGCTGTGCCAATTTCTTCCAGGCCCAGCAAGCAGCCAAGTCGGCATAGCGTTGGGGCTATCACGGGCTGGATATAGCGGGGCGCTGGCTGCTTGGACAGGCTTTACGCTGCCTTCGGCCGTAGCTTTAATCCTGTTCGCGCTGGGCATTTCCAACTATGGGGATTCCGTTTCGCCGGGCGCGTTGCATGGCCTAAAAGTGGTGGCCGTTGCCGTAGTCGCCCAAGCGGTATGGGGCATGGCGCGCAACCTGTGTACGGATGGGCTGAGAGTCACAATAATGGCGATTGCCGCCTGTGCTGTCCTGCTCGTACCGTCCGCGTGGGGGCAGGTTGGTGTGATTGCTGCCGCAGGCATCATAGGCCGACTATTGTTCAAGCCAGCACATACTGTTGAGCACGACCCACTACCTATCACGGTCAGTCACCGGGCCGGCGCACTTTGGCTATCGTTATTTTTTGCCCTGCTGATTGGCCTACCGATCTTGGCAAAATTGCTGCCAAGTCCAACGATGGTGGTAGTGGACGCCTTCTATCGTGTGGGGTCACTAGTGTTCGGTGGTGGCCACGTTGTGTTGCCGCTGCTGCAAGCCGAAGTGGTGTCCTCCGGCTGGGTCAGTAATGAATCCTTCCTCGCGGGGTACGGGGCGGCTCAAGCGGTGCCCGGCCCATTGTTCACATTCGCCGCGTTCCTTGGTGCTTCGATGAGCACCGCTCCCTCTGGCTGGGTCGGCGGTATTGTGTGCCTACTGGCTATCTTCGCACCCTCTTTTCTGCTGGTTGTGGGAGCCATGCCATTTTGGGAGCGCCTGCGTCGCAATACAGGCATGCAAGCCGCGCTGGCTGGGGTCAATGCGGCGGTGGTTGGCCTGCTGCTGGCCGCGTTCTATCACCCTGTATGGACTAGCGCCATATTTCAGCCGCAAGACTTTGTCTTGGCCCTGGTCGCCCTTGTCGCACTGATGTTCTGGAAGCTACCGCCGTGGCTAGTTGTCGTCGGCAGCGGTGCAGCGGGTTGGCTGTTGAGTATCGCGCTGTGAGGCACGAAAAATGACAGATAAAGACCTGTACGGCGGGTTGATCCGCCTGCACATACTTCACCATGCAGCCGAGAAGCCCGTCTTCGGACTGGGAATCATCGAAGAACTGCAACGACACGGCTACGAGCTGAGCGCCGGGACGGTATACCCAATGCTGCACGGGCTGGAAAAGAAGGGCTATTTGACCTCACGCCACGAACGCACCGGGCGACGTGAACGGCGTGTCTATGAGATCACTGAGCAAGGCCAAGTTGCGCTGGTCGAGGCACGTGCAAAGGTTAAGGAGCTGTTCGGCGAGTTGATCGAAGGTTGCTGAGTTTACGGCTTCAACTCGGCGTCAGGCGGTTCACTGGCACCGCGTCAGACTAGGGCCGCTTTCTGCATTTTCTGACGCCAAGGCGTCAATCTCTATGGCCTCAACCTGACAGGCCGAATGCTTAGCGTACGATTTTTTCCGATTTCTCTATCGACCCCTATTTGGACCTGGTGTAGAACCTGGCGGCATGGATCTCGACGACAAACACGACGAAGTTCAATGCCCAGCGGGCAAGGGCAAGGGCAAGGGCAAGGGCAAGGCAGAGCGAGAGGACGAAGATCGTGAATTCGTATTGGCCTCTTTGGATTGGCTCACCATGAGCGACTTCCGCGCCTTCACCGCTGGCATCCGCCAGGCGGCATGATCCCAACCCCACCGCCCCGGCAACCGACTTGGTTGCCGGACCACCAGTTAAGGGAAGGACGCGATGAGCAACCAATACACCGTAACCTGGACGGTGGACGTCGAAGTAATGGGCGACCACAAAGACGCTGCACAGGTCGTAGCTGACCTTTATTTTCAAGAGCGTATCGCCGCAGGGGAGCACGGTAGCGCCTGCTCGTTTACCGTGGCTGGTTCGGATAACTTTCCGGTGGAAATCGACCTTGCAGATAGCTTGTCGGATCTCGAAGGCGACGACACACAATAATCACCTGGTGCGGTGGCCACCGCACCAGGGATACCCCGCGCTACGTTGAAATCTGACGAATCTGCAGGGCTCTACACCCCCACTTTTTAAGAGAATCCGCGCTCTAACTCCCTCCGCTTGCGAATAACCCCAACATCGTTGTAAATGGCGATGCCGAGCTGATTCATGTATTGGATTTCAACAACCAGTGCCATGTAAAGCAGACAGGTTCACTGCAGGAGCAGGACATGCGACAAGAGGTTTGCCAAGTGATGGAGGGAGGCGCGGAGGCGTTCGAGCGACGCTATCAACGCTTGGGGGAGAGGTTTGATTAGGACTGACCATCGGGCGAGCGTTGCTCTGGTGAATGCGATAAGGACTCGGCAATGACGAAGGGTTGGAGAATCCCATAGGACTTTGAAATAAATGTTAGGGCTATGCGTTTGCCGGCTGCCACAGTCGGCCATCATAGACAAGCCGGGTTCAGGATTCGACAACACCTCCACAGGGCAACGCCAATCATAAGGATGTTAGACGTAAACGCCATGTTCAATCTGATTCAAGAACCTATCCACATCTTCATAACCTAAACGCGTCGACAACATATCGCATGGGACTTGCCATCCTAGCCCGTAGGCCGGATCACGCAACCAGCGTTCGGCATGCTTGCGCGTTCCAAATACCCGCGTTGCTATCATCAGAACCTGCTCGGACCGCCCCACGAAGCACCTGTGAACCATGCTCCAGCACGCAATTGGGGCGCTAGGGCTTAACGCAACTATCTGCAAATCATTCATAGATTACATCTCGAAGATGTCACCGTTTAACCGCACAGCCTGCCAATCGGTTCTATTTCCCTACCTTTCTGCACGGCGATTTCGAGTAGCCTCCCTCGTTTTTCAGACCTCTTCTGTAGCAGCTCTCGGGCTTCCGCTTCCATTTGAGCGGCATCATGCCATTTACGGGTTTTGATTTTGCGCCGGCCTTTCATTCCATCTCCTCAATGTCAGTAATCATTACTATCAGCAGCCGCCGAATTACGCACCGCGCACCATAGTCACACCGCACAGGATAGCTCAGCCCTTGCTGCGGCCCATGCGAATGATGGTAGGGCCGGAAGCGCCCACACCAAGACAGCTTATCGGGGTGAAGGCCCAATAATTTCCGTTCGAATTCGATCCATCATTGAGTCCAGCGTGACGGTTTCGTCCATAAAAAGGTAACACTGCGTCAAAATCGTCAAAGGATGTACACCCATGGCAGCGGCCAGCGCTTGAACCATTTCAAGCGTAGGGCCCTTTCCGCCGCCTTCCAATTGGCTCAGGTAAGTCTGGCTGCTATGCCCCGCGAAGTCTTCCTGGCTGAGATGACGAGACTTCCTCATCTGTCTCAACGCCTTACCAAATGCCTGTTTCAGCTCCATTTTTTTCATTCCCATAAAAGGAATGATGAAGCCGTCTTGAACGTCAGACATCCATTAACTATTTTTAATATTTTGGGAGTTTTTTCAATGTTCAAAACGTATAGACATGCAGAGCTCAGCCCTGCAGCCGTTTTCGGTGGTGGCGTCGCCAGCTACTGGCAGTTCGTTGAGCTGGAGGTACACCATCCCTGGTTCTACATCGAATTGGTGAGGGATTATGGCGACGACATCGTGGGCAGCATGTTGATGGTCCCAACGGTGCCGATACTTCAACAGATGCTTTCGGAGTTGGATGAACGCTCATGGTTCGGCCAAGCACACCTGATGTCTCCTGGCCATCTACGAGGAGGTGACAACTGGAAAATGGAGCCACTGATTGAGGTAGGTGTTGCTCAAGACAATAAAGGTGAGGTCGAAGGGTATCTGTTCAAGGTTGCGGGAGGAGTCAGTTACAGCACCCACCACTCACGCGATCACAGCAACCTAAAAGTGACTGAGATAATTTTCTCCGCAGATCGCGATTTGCGAGCTTATGGAGGGTAACAGTCCTTAGCAGCCGGCCACGAATCAGGAAACTCTTGGGAGGGGGCTGATTGCTATAAAGTTTCTTGGGCAGGAGACATCGTGACGGTAACTGTTGGTCGACACTACGAGGTCGTTGACCAAACGACAGATGTGAAGATGGTCAACTCCAAGTCAGCTGGAATGCGAACGGCTGGTCAGTACGCGCTATTGCGCAATCATGTCTTCTTTTGAAGCTGTGAAACCGGCCGCTCCAACATTGATTGCGTTAGCCCATGCATATCGGCATTGGCTTGCCAGATCAAAAAACGGCTATGCATATCTCGAACAGCAGCTAACAGCTTCTGATTGTTCGCTGTCAGTTTCTCAATGTGCTCGTTGGCTGCCTGAATATCGCTAATCCAGCCCGGTTTCAGCTTCTGAGCCTTCAATGCCGCCTTGCAATTCTTCATCGCTAAATCCACGGCAGGTAGATTCATCAGGGACTGGCGAGCACGACTGATACCCAGTTTTTCTTTGCAGGCCTCAACGAGCAAAGGCCAGGTCAGCTTCGGCTCTGACCATTCCTCAATCAGCTTAATGATGCGTTTCTCATCCTTTGGCGTTAAATGCCCCATCGTTAACCCTCGATCTCATCAAGCAAAGCTAAGACGTCATCCAACGATGACAACGCCTCTTGCGTCTGGTTCTCTTCAATGACTTTGACCTCGATCAGCCCCGACATTGCGGCGGCATTTTTGGTCAGCGTCCAACCGTTATCGGCGTTCCACACAATGTCACCGTTTTCGAGTTCGGAGTTTTCCAGCATTTGGATTAGCGCCTCGCACTTAAAGAGCTTCTCACCCAGTTTTTTGGCCGACTCCGATGCCCCAAACACACCCCGAGACCGTGCATCCAGGGCTTTATCGAGGCGGCGTTTGAGGTCGTCGCTTTCTTCCTTGAGGTTGGCCAACTTCACCTCATCCCCCTTGACGCAGCCAAGCCGCCCGCAGTCCAGACAAGCGCCCATTTTCGGGCAGGGCTCGGACGCGAAGTTGTGCACACAAACGCCGAGATGGGTTTGATGGATAATGCGGTCCTGCTCACCCTCGCGCAGTTCCATCACCTCAATCAGGCTCAGTGGCTGATTGGTTTTGACCTTCTCCAGACGCTGAGTCGCTGTGCTCTGCTTGGTTTTGGGGTGGTACGCCGCAACCCCTTGAGTGCGCTCCTCGATGGTCTCGTGGTTGTAGACCGATCCCATCGTCGTGCGCCCGGAGAAGGCGTCAATCAGCAGCTGCGACAGACCGGCCTGGTGCATCCGCGTGTTCAATTCGTGCCGAAACGCGTGCGTGTTGACCTTGACACCGGGGTATCCATGGCGCTCGAACAGACTTTTCCTTACCGGGTTGTTCGAACCGCCTAATTCCACAGCCATTCGGATAGTGCTCACCGCGATCTCTACACCAAACCCGTGTGTCACAGCAATGTGGCTTGAGTCTTCAGCCAGCGCTCCCGTGCGCACGGTGAACAAGGCATCACGGTACTTCACCCGTGCTTTACCCTGCGTGTACGACGTGGTGTATGGAAAATCCTTCGGGAGATACTTCTCCCGCAACAGCACATTGAGCTTGCGCAGCGTGATCACACACCGGTCGTCAAACTCAACACCCTGGAGCTTGCCCTTGGCGCGGATCTGCTTCCCTGTGCTGGTATCCCATCCTTCACGGATTTCGGCCAACAGGTCTCGGGCGGCGGGGCTGAGCGCCTTTTTCTGCTCCAGGGGTTTGAGGAAGTTGGCATTGAATTGGGATCGCCAAGCGTTCTCACGACTGGAGAGTTTCAGCGCGGCACAGGCTTCGGCACAGGTGAGCGGTTCATCAGGTCCCTTGGGGGGCAGCCCTTCATGGGGCGGGAACTCATCGGGATGGTCTTCCAGCCAGGCGGCGTAAGCCCGCGCCTCATCGGTGATCGGTTGCAGTAAGGTGATGACACGCTCGACGACCGGCTCCATCTCGGGCTTAACGACGGGCTTCAGCGTGACCTGGTTTATCTTTTCCGCATACCAGCGCAGGAACAGGCGCCCCTTACCCTGGGTGTCCTCTTTGAACACTAGGCAATCCAATTCAATATCCGCCAATTCACCCACACGACTCGGGGCGCTCAGCAACAGCGCACAGGCGGATGTCACAACGATATCGAGCGGGCGTGTCAATTCGTTATTGAACATCTCCCCGAGCGCTTTGATCGCTTCGGGCCTGGGCAGCTTCTGTTCCCGATCCTCTTTTTGTTGCTTGAGTGTGCCACGGGGCTTCAGCGTCAGCGGAGAGGTCCACCGAAAATCGGTCTTGAGCAGTTTTTTGGCCCGCATCAGGGGGATGAGGGCCGCAAGTGCCAGCCCGGAACGGTATGCGGTGTCGCCTTTTGCC
The DNA here is from genome assembly GCF_009600105.1 of Pseudomonas sp. FSL R10-0056. Classification (NCBI taxonomy): domain Bacteria; kingdom Pseudomonadati; phylum Pseudomonadota; class Gammaproteobacteria; order Pseudomonadales; family Pseudomonadaceae; genus Pseudomonas; species Pseudomonas sp. FSL R10-0056. The sequence goes on along the minus strand of NZ_WIWL01000011.1, from coordinate 40,430 downwards.
CAGTGACGGTTCAGGTGCTCGCACGCTTTATTACAGACCGCGGCGGACACCTGCGTCACATCCCGCGTGCCGGTCAACTCGAACAGGGCGGCTTCCAGCACCTTCAGGGCATCCAGCCACTCTCCAACAGCCTTTTTCTGCAAATACACCCGCCGGTACACCATGATGGCCTTGGCAAACTCCGTGAAGGGTGCCTGTATCGCCTTCGGGGCAACTCTGGTCGATCCCAGTGCCGTGAAGCTGCAGCTTTTGAGGCCATGCTCGTGCCAACTGCCGTCTTCCCAGCAAATACTCTCGTGCACGCGATTGGGAATGCCTTTGGGCAGGGTCTGTTTTGCCCATTGGATAACCGCCGCGAGCTGAGCCTCCGCAGCCAGTTGGCTCCTGGGCTTAAAATCGACAATATTGTTCGTCGGCTCAGAATCAAACGCATCGGTCACTCGCCTTTCCTCCCTGATTGGCGCATGGCCTCACAATCCAGAATCACCTTGCGGCACGCCAGAATGGCCCGATCCCAGAGCACGCCGGTCGTTTTATCCGTGGCAAGGGTTTGCGCCCGACGACGCTCCAACCGCTCCAGAACCGCGCCGTGATCGGCGTCCAGCAGGGGTTGGAATTTTCCGCAGGGATAACAAGTGAAGGGGGCATCGAGATGGCAGGTGGCAATGGCACCGCACACTGCCACATCCTCGATTTGTCGATCCGCTCGATCCCCGTTCTTTGCTGAGGTGCGATCCGTGACGATGATCCCGGTGAACGCATTCACAACCAAGGCCAGATGGTCGCTCATCTTCGCGTCGATCAACGCCAGCAGTTCAGCCGACACCTGGCGGTACTTTCGCACTGTCTGAGTATTTTTGTGCATCAATGCGCGGGCCATCGACCACTCGTCCAGCCCCGCATTGGACAGGTCCGTGCCGAGGGTGTGCCTGAACCGGTGTCCCCGTGTCACTTTCAGCGGCTGATGGGTGCGAGGCGAAATCGGAAAGCCCTCCATCCGCTCGATTCGCTTAAGCCATCTCCGAACCGTGGTTGATCCAACATGAAAGATCGGCTGCGGTGCCTCTTCGAGGGCTTTTTGCAGGGGGCTATCCAGCAAAACAGGGGGATCAAACCGCTCCGAAAATTCTGCCTCATCATCCAGCTTCCGACGAAAGAGCGGCACATTCTCAATGGCTGCATTCCAGTCGGCACCGTCTGGATAGGTTTGCCAGAGTTGCGCCAGAACCATGTCCTTGTAAGCCTGCACGGTGTTGTAGAGGTCCTCATCCAGACTGAAGGTTTCGGACTTTGTTCGCCAACCCGCCTCGTCGTCTTTTTGCTTTGCCCAATGAAACCTGACCTTGCAGCCCTGGTCGGTTTTCGTGAAATCACCAAAAACCATCATGCGTACCTGAGCGCCACGCTGCCCGTAAATCATCAACAGGCGCAGATACAGGTACTGCTCGGGATCTAGCTGACCGTGACAGAACTGCTCATGTATCCATTGGTGCAGCGCGTCCTGCTCCACCTGCGTGAGCGGGCCTTCTTCGGGGGCCAGGCTGAGGACCACATCCTTGCTGGAACCCTTTTTCCTGGGCAGTGCCTGGTAGGCCTCGATCAGGGTTCGCGGCGGACGTTGTTCGAGGGATTCGCAGTCGTGCCAAAAGGCCATGAAAGCGCCGAGAGTACTGGATTCGTTCCCGTTAAAGCGCTCCCGCAGAGCGATCAGGTGATTCTCGTTGAGCGGGTCAAGCCCGGCCTGAGCAGCCCGCGACAACACACTGGCGAGCTGAGCAACCGAGTCCGCTACCTGATCGGCCATTCGATACGCCAGGGCGGCGTGCAACCAGGGCTGCCAATCCGGCGAGACGCAGGCAAGGGCCGCTTCCCAGTTGACTGAGATTCTGGCCGATTTATCCGGTTTCCACATTGGTTCTGCGGGTGTGAACACCTCCCCACATTTCGCCAAGCGAGGCGCGCTCAGCCATGCATCGAGGCTGTCCTTCGTGGGTGCCTGAAGTGCTTCGACGGCGATGTTCACGCTGAACCTCCTGGTGTCGTGCCGGCTTTCTGACGATTGGCCTTAAACCGCTCGGCCCGTTTCTGTATCGCTTTGTCTGCCTCCTCCTTCCAGAACTTCGCGCCGTAGAGGCCGGGCATGTTCGATTCGGGACTCCAGCCGAACATCCATGTGAGGGTCTTTTGAACTTGCGTGGTGCGATCCTCCGGCGTGAACGCTGCCAGCTCCTCACGCATGCTTTCCAGCATCGTGTAGACCGCGTCATGCCTGAGAATATGCGGGTGCACATGAGCCATTTCCGGCGCTATTTCTCGAACCCTGGACAGAACGCCATCGATTGCCTTGATGGTCAGAGGCCCGCCCTCATTTCGCTTGTGCGCCACCAGCAAAAACGGATGCTTCCTCGCTTGCGATGTGCCGCTACGGGGCCTTCTTTGGCGATATTTCGATTCGTACTCAGTAATCGCGTCATAGAGTTCATCGGTCATCACCAACATGCGCTCGTGGGTTTTGAATTGCGGAGCCATCGTTCGCGGATCGAGGCTCTCATCCTCCAGGTTGACCACCGCCAGTTGACGACTGTGCCAGTGAATATCGCTGGTCTTGATCAGCAGCATCTCGGAGCGTCGCAGCCCCATGTCGAGTCCCAACAGCAAAATGATGTAGTTACGCAGCCTGATTGCGCCATCTGAAAAGGGGTTCTCGGCGCTATTCGGATGCATGATTTCCAGCAATCGAGTTCGCTCCTGACTCGTTAGGCCCTTCATCTCTTCCGTTCGCTTTTTTTTCCACGCAGGTCTGGCTGCTTTGATCTTGCGGTTGATGCGCTTCTTCAGATCGTCAACCGCCTCATATCGTGTTGAGTGATCACCCAACTTGTCATAGAGGAAGCCCAGATAGTCGCGTACCGCTTCGATTCGCTGCTGCGCATGGGCTTTGCCAACGGATCTGTATGCAGTCGGATGTAAACGTATCCCCGCATACTTCATGGCCAAGGTTTCCTTGCGAAACCCCGCGTCCGACACAAATCTAGAAAGCTCACTGTCTGTCAGGTATTGGCTGTGAGGGCGCTGTTCGAGGCGAGAAATCAGATCAATGGAGGAAAAGGACAGAAACTGTTCAAGCACAATCAGATGCTCAAGGTACTTCTTTGTTGTTTCCAGTGCTCTGCCGGAGTGCTCCATGGTGATGTAAAGATTGGGGTAGTAAACCGGGATGCAGTCTTGCACCAGCAGCTTTCTACGAGCACCATTCACAATCTGCTCTATGACCTGGAAATCCATGTTGCTCCCTCATAAAACATAACTTTTCTAAGTATAGTCAGGAACAGGGTAAGGTCAATGCAGAACCTAACGTTTTGCTTTCCAGAATTTAAGCGTTTTCGCTACCATTAAAGCACTGAAAACACAGGATTAAAGGCGAATCAAACCATGTCAAAAAGTGACAAAGCAGGCAAAACAGGCTCTTACGTTTTCACCATGCATCGGCTGAGCAAAGTTGTTCCGCCGAAGCGGGAAATCCTGAAAAACATCTCCCTGTCGTTTTTCCCGGGGGCCAAAATCGGCGTACTCGGCTTGAACGGTTCGGGTAAATCCACCCTGTTGAAAATCATGGCAGGCGTTGACACCGAGTTCGACGGCGAAGCCCGTCCGATGCCGGACCTGAACATCGGTTACCTGCCGCAGGAACCGCAGCTGGATCCGAGCAAAACCGTACGCGAAGTGGTTGAAGAAGCCGTTAGCGTGATCAAGGACGCTCAGGCGCGTCTTGATCAAGTGTATGCCGAATATGCCGACCCTGATGCCGACTTCGACAAGCTGGCCGCAGAACAGGCCAAGCTCGAAGCGATCCTGCAAGCAAGCGACGGGCACAACCTTGAGCGCCAGCTGGAAGTTGCAGCCGATGCGCTGCGCCTGCCGGCCTGGGATGCCAAGGTAGAGCACCTGTCGGGTGGTGAGAAGCGCCGTGTTGCCCTTTGTCGCCTGCTGCTGTCGGCCCCGGACATGCTGCTGCTCGATGAACCGACCAACCACCTGGATGCCGATTCGGTCGCCTGGCTGGAGCACTTCCTGCACGACTTCCCGGGTACCGTGGTTGCGATTACGCACGACCGTTACTTCCTGGATAACGTAGCGGGCTGGATTCTGGAGCTTGACCGCGGTGCGGGCATTCCTTACGAGGGCAACTATTCGGGCTGGCTGGAAGCCAAGTCCGATCGTCTGGCCCAGGAATCCAAGCAGCAGTCGGCCCATGAAAAGGCCATGAAAGACGAGCTGGAATGGGTTCGCAAAGGTGCCAAGGCGCGTCAGTCCAAGTCCAAGGCCCGTCTGCAACGTTTCGAAGAACTGCAGTCGCAGGAATTCCAGAAGCGCAGCGAAACCAACGAAATCTACATCCCGGCCGGTCCGCGCCTGGGTGACAAGGTTATCGAGTTCAAGAACGTCTCCAAGGGTTACGGCGATCGCGTGCTGATCGACAACCTGTCGTTCGCCATGCCCAAAGGCGCCATTGTTGGCGTGATCGGTGGTAACGGTGCCGGTAAATCGACCCTGTTCCGCATGCTGATGGGCAAGGAACAGCCGGATTCGGGCAGCATCGAAATCGGTGAAACCGTGCAACTGGCGTGCGTTGACCAGAGCCGTGACGACCTGGATGGCAGCAAGACGGTGTTCCAGGCGATTTCTGACGGTTCCGATGTGATCCGTATTGGTAACTATGAAATCCCGTCGCGTACCTATGTAGGTCGTTTCAACTTCAAAGGTGGCGATCAGCAGAAGTTCGTCAAGGATCTGTCCGGTGGTGAGCGTGGTCGCCTGCACCTGGCCCTGACCTTGAAAGAGGGCGCCAACGTGCTGCTGCTCGACGAACCGTCCAACGACCTTGACGTTGAGACATTGCGTTCGCTTGAAGAAGCACTGCTGGACTTCCCTGGCGCCGCCATTGTGATCTCTCACGATCGGTGGTTCCTTGACCGCGTCGCGACTCACATCCTGGCGTACGAAGACGACTCGCAGGCGATCTTCTTCGAAGGTAACTACACCGAGTACGAAGCTGACCGTAAAAAGCGCCTCGGCGAAGCGGCTACCCTGCCGCACCGTGTGCGTCACAAAAAACTGGCCCAGTAAGGGCAGTTTGCATAACAGAACGGCGCCTTCGGGCGCCGTTTTTTTTGCGCATCACAAACCTTTTCCCCCTCCCACAATGGGATTTTGGCGTTTATAAGTTGGTGCGAAACTGGGTACAAGAAGTATTTTTTTGGTGCGCAAAAGCCCGATAAATCGGTGCTATTTATATAAATGCACCATTTAAATTCATAACTGCGACATTTTGCGCTGTCGCGGTGCCACATGAATTGATAAAGTTCCGGTCAATCTCCGTTTAACGACAATAAATTTGCCGAGACTTACCATGATCGAATCCGTCGACCAGTTCCTTGCCCGCCTGAAAAAACGTGACCCGGACCAACCAGAATTCCACCAGGCAGTGGAAGAGGTCCTTCGCAGTCTGTGGCCGTTTCTTGAAGCCAATCCGCATTATCTGACTTCAGGGATTCTTGAGCGCATTTGCGAACCAGAGCGTGCGATCGTGTTCCGCGTTTCGTGGGTAGATGACGAAGGCAAAGTGCGGGTTAACCGCGGCTTCCGTATCCAGATGAACAGCGCCATTGGTCCGTACAAGGGCGGTCTGCGTTTTCATCCGTCGGTGAATCTGGGCGTCCTCAAGTTTCTGGCCTTTGAGCAAACCTTCAAGAACTCCCTGACCTCCTTGCCCATGGGCGGCGGCAAGGGCGGTTCGGACTTCAACCCCAAGGGCAAGAGCGACGCCGAAGTCATGCGTTTCTGCCAGGCCTTTATGAGCGAGCTGTATCGCCATATCGGTTCGGATGTTGATGTGCCAGCAGGCGACATCGGTGTCGGCGCCCGCGAAATCGGCTTTATGTTTGGTCAGTACAAGCGCCTGAGCAACCAGTTCACCTCCGTATTGACCGGCAAAGGCATGAGCTACGGTGGCAGTCTGATCCGTCCTGAAGCTACCGGCTTTGGTTGTGTGTACTTCGCCCAGGAAATGCTCAAGCGCAGCGGCCAGCGCATCGACGGCAAGCGCGTGGCGATTTCGGGCTCGGGTAACGTGGCGCAATACGCCGCGCGCAAGGTCATGGACCTGGGCGGCAAGGTTATTTCGCTGTCGGATTCCGAAGGCACGCTGTATTGCGAAGCCGGTTTGAGCGAAGAGCAGTGGGAAGCGCTCATGGAACTGAAAAACGTCAAGCGCGGCCGTATCAGCGAGTTGGCGGGGCAGTTCGGGGTTGAATTCCTGGCAGGGCAGCACCCGTGGAGCCTGGCGTGTGATATCGCGCTGCCATGCGCTACCCAGAATGAGCTGGACGCTGAAGCGGCCCGTACGTTGCTGGCCAATGGCTGCGTGTGCGTGGCTGAAGGTGCGAACATGCCGACCACCCTGGAAGCGGTCGATCTGTTTATCGAAGCAGGTATTTTGTTTGCACCGGGCAAGGCATCCAACGCCGGTGGCGTGGCGGTGAGCGGGCTGGAAATGTCGCAAAACGCCATGCGTCTGCTGTGGACGGCCGGCGAAGTGGACAGCAAGTTGCACAACATCATGCAGTCGATCCACCACGCTTGCGTGCACTACGGCGAGGAAAACGGGCGGATCAACTACGTAAAAGGCGCGAACATTGCCGGTTTCGTCAAAGTTGCCGACGCAATGCTGGCCCAAGGCGTGGTGTAACCCCATCCTGTGGGAGCGGGCAAGCCCGCTCCCACATTGGGGCTGTCTATTTTGCAAGCGTCTTGTGTTCAGCCAGTTCCTGTTCGATAAAGGCCGCGATCATGGCGCGGTAGACGCTTTCAGTGACGTCCGGGTTGGCGCCCAGCTCATCGGCCAACGTCCGCACCTTGCCAATCAGCTGCTCAACCCGCTGCGGCGCCCTGACCGCATCGCTGTCTTTTTTAAACCGCGCCGCTTGCGATACGTAAGCCCCGCGCTCGGCGATCAGGCCGACAATCTGGCGATCCAGCCCATCGATTTTCTCGCGCACCTGCTCGAGGGAATCACAATTAACAACCATGTCTTGAAAACTCCTTAGTAGTGATACCACTTCAGCTCCAGCATCACTTCGTTGATAGGGGTGGTCAGTTTGCTGAACTCACGCTGTGCGCTCAGGCGCAGACCAAGATTTCGCGAAACTTCCCATTGCTGATTAAGGCTCAGGCTACGACGGACTTCACCGTTGGTGAAGTAGTCGCCCTTGGCTTCCAGGCTCAGGTTGCCCACCGGGTTACGCCAAAGAAGCCCGGTATTGAAGCCCGCTGCCGGTGACACAAACGCCGCGAAGTCGTTGTTGTGCTCGATGCGTACCGTACCGAGAGCGAAACCGAGCATATTGTCCGCCAATTGCCAGGTGCCGCCTGCACCGCCATTGACATGACTGACCAGGTTTTCGTCGCCATGCTTGCCGAGTACCCGTTCCAGCCCGCCGCCCACTTGCCATGACCAGGGTTGCAGCAGGTCATTGCGCGGGGTCAGGGAGCGGATATTGGCCAGGTCCAGTTGTTGCACTTGCCACTTGTTGCCTTCGTACTGGCGCAGTTTCAGTTGCAGAATTTCAATCTGCGCGCCCAGGGGAAAGCCCGGTGCGTTGTCGTTGAGGTCGTGGTAAGCCATGCGCAGGCCATATTCGGCAAAGGCCTTGTCGTCACGGCTACCGGCGCCCAGCTGCCAGGTGCGCGACTCGTGGCCGTTTTCAGGCAGTTCGGGTTTGTCGACTTGCAGTTCTGGCGCGGGGTTCTGATTGATCGCCCGTAGCAGTTCGAAACTGCGCTGCGAGCGTGCAGGATCGCGCTCAAGGCCATTGGCCCGGTACCGCTCAAGCCGGTAAGCCGCGTCGATAATCAACGCCTGGCGCGCTTTGGGTAGCGCCTTGAAGGCCGGGGTTTGCAATTGGGCTTGATCGGCGCTGACCTGCAATACCCATTGCTGCTCTTCTGGATCGAGGGCCTTGGCCCGGTCCAGCAGCTCCCGTTCGCGGGACGGGCGGTACTCGATACTTTCAACCAGTCCGGCTTCCTTGACCGCTTTCACGGTGTCGGTGGGGATCGCGGTCAGCGGAAACTGGGTGGTCAGTTGCAGGCCCGGGCGGGCCACTTGCAGCAGCTCCAGCAGGCGGTAGGAGCAGTTTTCGTCAAAGAAGAAATAGTCGAACTGGATCTGTTTGAGTTCCCACACATGTTCAACCATGCGTTGGGTTTCTTCGGGTGTCAGATTAAGGCGGTATTCCCACAGGTCGCGGTTTTCAAGGCTCCGGTACTCCGAGAGTTTCTCCTGATAGGGCACCAGGGCGAACAGGCCCGGATAGCCACCGGCCAAGCCCTTCCAGGCGTACAGGATACTGTTGTCGGAACCCTCGATATAGGCGCCGAAGTTGATCGCGTAGCTGAGCAGGGCGGTCTTGTTGTCCTGCACATCGGCCTGGTCGATGCGTAACAGGGTATGGCCGAACATGGAGGACGGGCTGTTGAGGTAGGCCGCCGGGAAAATCATCACCGTGCTGTGGGGTGCCACGTCCTTGAACCATTGGCTGAACTCTGCGCATTCGGCCTTGGGCAGGTCGGTCAGATTCAGTTGGGCCTTGAGCCAGCGGGTACGGGCCGGGTACACGCACTGCGGGTGTTTGTCGCCCAGGCTCAAGGGCGCATACAACGCCTCAACCGTGGCACGCAGTTCGGCATCAGGGTGATGGGCGCCCTGGGCGGCGAGAAAGAATTTGTCGTCGCTGACATAGCTTCGCCAGCCGCTCAGCTTGCCGGCTTCGTAGTGCCCCAGCGAAATCCAGAAAGGGTCGTTGGCCAACTGCTGCACACGTTGATCGTCGATATGGGGTGCGGCATACAGCGGGGCGCAGGCACAGAGCGCCAGATAGGCAAGGCGTTTGAGCATGTTCGGCAACTGTTGTCAGACGAAGAGAAGTGAAGCAGGAGAATACCCGCTCCGAGAGGAGCGGGCGGGTCTCATTTACTTACGCCGCGGTGGCGTATTTGGCCAGGCGTGCATCGCCCTTGAGGATGACCAGAGTATTGCTGTGTACGTCTTCAGCCGTGACATCGGCTTTGCTGAAGATTTGCTGGAAGTGCTCGTGGGTGACGGCGGCGAAATGCTCGCGGTCTTCAGGGGCGACGCCCAGTACCACCGCGTAGGTGGTCAGTGCTTCGCCATTGCCTTTGGCCATGTCTTCGGACAGCTCGTTCATCATGCCATTCATGGCAATCCACGATTTGCCGCCGTAAGTCAGGGCGTCCTTGGTGGTACAGCCGTTGGTGCCGGAGGTCATGCCGAAGGTGGCGTTGCCGGACGTGCCGTTTGTGGTGGATGCCAGGAAGTGGGCAGGAGTGCCGCGCTGGCCTTCAAACAGCATGTTGCCCCAACCGCAGTTAGGGCCGCCCGGTGCCTGGGCCATGGCGTTGAGGGAAACAACTGTAAAGAGAGTACCAAGAAGAATCCGTTTCATAAGCTTTGTTCTCTATAGGTATGCAACCAATGGACAAGGGTTTCTGGCCCTGAAGCGCCAGTACGGGCCGGTTATACCGTCCAGCCGCGTAACAGCTTGGAGTCTAGGCACGTTCGGGGGGTTCCGTGGCTTTTTGTAAAACAATCGCTGTTGCTGCACATTTTTGGCCCCTAAACATTGGGGGGCGTGCTTTCCCGTGTTGTTCGCCTTGCCAGTGATGTGCAGCCAGCGCCAGAATGCTGCCATCTGCCCCGCCCGATGTAAGGAAGCCCGATGCCTGATTCTGTTGCCACCAGCTTGCGTCTAGCGCCTGATGCGCTAACCCGTCCTTTTTCTGCTGAACAGTTCAGCTTCTCGAACACCAATGATCTGGAGCCTTTTCGCGGCATTCTCGGCCAGGAACGTGCGGTCGAGGCCTTGCAGTTCGGCGTGGCCATGCCACGTCCGGGTTACAACGTTTTTGTCATGGGCGAGCCGGGAACCGGTCGTTTCTCGTTCGTCAAACGCTACCTCAAGGCCGAGGGCAAGCGCCTGAAGTCGCCGAGCGACTGGGTCTACGTCAACAACTTCGATGAGCCCCGTGAGCCGCGAGCCCTGGAGCTGCCGTCCAGTAGCGCTGGTGCCTTTATTGGCGATATCAATCACTTGATCGACAACCTGCTGGCGACCTTCCCGGCAGTGTTTGAACACCCGACGTATCAACAACGCAAAAGCGCGATCGACCGCGGCTTCAATCAGCGTTACGACCGTGCGCTGGATGTGATCGAGCGTCTGGCCCTGGAAAAAGGCGTGGCGCTCTATCGCGACAGCAGCAACGTGGCATTTACGCCGATGAGTGATGGCAAGGCGCTGGATGAGGCCGAGTTTTCGCAATTGCCTGAGGCTGATCGTGAACGCTTCCATGAAGATATTTCCGAGCTGGAGGAGCGACTGAACGAAGAGCTGGCCAGTCTGCCGCAGTGGAAGCGTGAGTCGAACAATCAGCTGCGCCAACTGAACGAAGAAACCATCACCCTGGCCCTGCAGCCGTTGCTGTCGCCGTTGTCGCAAAAATACGCCGAAAATGCCGCGGTTTGCGGTTATCTGCAGGCGATGCAGGTTTACTTGCTGAAAACCGTGGTCGAGCAACTGGTCGACGACAGCAAGACCGACGCCCAGGCGCGCAAGCTGCTTGAAGAGCAGTACCTGCCGAGCCTGGTGGTAGGGCAGCCGCTAAGCGGCGGTGCGCCGGTAGTGTTCGAGCCGCACCCGACCTACGACAACCTGTTTGGCCGTATCGAATACAGCACTGACCAGGGCGCGCTCTACACCACTTATCGACAGTTGCGCCCGGGCGCCTTGCACCGTGCCAATGGCGGCTTTTTGATTCTTGAAGCCGAGAAAATGCTCAGCGAGCCTTTTGTCTGGGATGCTCTCAAGCGTGCCCTGCAATCGCGCAAGCTGAAGATGGAGTCGCCGCTGGGCGAAATGGGGCGCCTGGCCACCGTGACGCTCAACCCGCAGGTCATCCCCCTGCAGGTCAAGGTCATCATCATCGGTGCCCGCCAGCTGTATTACACGCTGCAGGACCTGGATCCGGACTTCCAGGAAATGTTCCGGGTTCTGGTGGACTTCGACGAAGATATCCCGATGGTTGATGAGAGCCTTGAGCAGTTTGCCCAGTTGCTCACTACACGCACTTCGGAAGAAGGCATGGCACCGCTGACCGCCGGTGCAGTGGCGCGGCTGGCGACCTACAGCGCGCGTCTGGCCGAGCACCAGGGACGTTTGTCGGCGCGTATTGGCGATCTGTTCCAACTGGTCAGCGAAGCGGACTTCATCCGTCACCTGGCGGGCGATGAAATGACCGATGCGGGTCATATCGAGCGTGCGCTCAAGGCCAAGGCAACCCGTACCGGACGAGTCTCGGCGCGTATCCTGGATGACATGCTGGCGGGGATCATCCTGATCGATACCGATGGCGCGGCCGTGGGCAAGTGCAACGGCCTGACGGTGCTGGAAGTCGGCGACTCGGCCTTTGGTGTGCCTGCGCGGATTTCCGCCACGGTGTATCCGGGCGGCAGCGGTATTGTCGATATCGAGCGCGAAGTTAACCTGGGGCAGCCGATCCACTCCAAGGGCGTGATGATTCTGACCGGATACCTGGGCAGCCGTTATGCTCAGGAGTTTCCGCTGGCGATTTCGGCCAGCATCGCGCTGGAGCAGTCCTACGGTTATGTCGATGGCGACAGTGCGTCGCTGGGGGAGGCCTGTACGCTGATTTCGGCACTGTCAAAAACCCCGCTCAAGCAGTGTTTTGCCATTACCGGCTCGATCAACCAGTTCGGCGAAGTGCAGGCCGTGGGTGGGGTCAACGAGAAAATCGAAGGCTTCTTCCGACTCTGCGAAGCACGCGGGCTGACAGGCGAGCAGGGCGCGATCATTCCGCAGGCCAACGTGGCTACCCTGATGCTGGACGAGAAGGTGCTGCAGGCAGTGCGTGATGGCAAGTTCCACGTCTATGCCGTGCGTCAGGCCGATGAGGCCCTGAGTTTGCTGGTGGGTGAGCCTGCGGGAGAGCCGGATGCAGAGGGACAATTCCCGGAAGGCAGCGTCAATGCCCGGGTAGTCGAGCGGTTGCGGGTGATTGCTGAAATGATCAACGACGACGACCTCAAGGAAGCCGAAAAGGAGTTGCTGGCGGAAGCCCTGGCAGCGAAAAAACCGGCCTGATCCCTTAAAGCGAAACCTGTGGGAGCGGGCTTGCTCGCGATGCGAACGACGCGGAGGAATGGTTACACCGCGGCAATCCAATCGCGGGCAAGCCCGCTCCCACAGATCTGCGATGCCAATCGACAAAGCCGTTGGTCATTGGTGACTTTTCATACGCAAATTTTCTTCTATTCTCAGGTCATGGACACCACTGTCGTCACCGGATCGATGCAGCCCGTAGTCTGCGGCTGAAGACAGACTCTACCGAGGGTCGCCGTCATGTCGCGCAACCTTTGCCTTACTCGCCAATGCTTGGGCCTGGTGACCCGTATTGAATGCAGCATTCGACCGCTGGCAGGCAACAACGGGATGTGGACACTGCTCTTCGCCGCCGGCCTGGCAGGCGAACAACCCTCAACGATCAAGGCGCAGGGCCCGTTCCCAGGGCCGTTCGTGGCCGAAACCATTCTTGAATCAATCGTTGAAAGCCTGACCCTGCATGGCTATGAACTCGCCAACGACCCGCAGATCTGGTGCCTGCATGTGCAGGCCCAGTTGCGGCAGATCAATGGCGGGCGTTGCCACGGCTAGGCAGCGTTTTATTGTGGCGTGCTGGCTTCAGGGGCTTTGTCGAGTTTGACTTCAAATCCGTACTCGACAGGGTTCAGCGCGGTGCGGGCATAGCTTTCCAGTCGGGTCGGCTGGCCATAAAAGTAGTGCACGTCAAATGCGGGCGCCCCATCGGGCTCGCTTCTATGGCTGACTGCGGCCACTTCCTTCAGATAATTACCCGTGTCGTCCTTGGCATAAAAGCGCCAGGCCTCGGCCGGGAACACTTTTTGATCAACGATCAGGGCATTGCCTTTGAGCTCAAGGCCTTTGGGCAGGCGGGTGATATCCAGCTCTTGCTTGTCGATGTCGGCAATAAACAGGGGGATTGAGCCCACCGCATAGGCTGGCGTTTCGGGGAACAGGTTGAGGTCGTAGGTGATAACGCCTGCATGCGGGTCCACATCGAAGGCTTCGGCGGGCAGTTCCAGTGGCTCGCTGCGATTACCGTTGTCGTCTTCAGCAAAAAAGGTCACCGGCGCGTCAGACCTGTCCGGGAGCGTACCGAGCATTTCACCGTTGAAAGTGGCAGGGTGGCTGAACTCAAGGGACGCGGCACTGGCATCGTCCACCGACTGGCTGATCACCACGCTTTTTTCCAGTTGCTCGGGTGCCAGCGTGGCGTCTTTCAAATAGTTGGCGGCCTGATCGTCATACACCACAACGTTGAGCGGCAGGGGCTGTATGTCTTTGCCCAGCACGTTTTTGTCCAGTGTACGCACAGGCAGGTCGAGGGACTTGCGGGTGACATTGGCGGTGGAGAAATCGAGCACGTTGATGTCGACATTTTCCACGGTACCGTTGAAGTACACCTTGCTGTAGTGATGCGGGTGCTGCTGATCGAAGGCCTTTTGCTCGTTATCCAGTTGTTGCTCGAAAGCGTCACTCCAGGCAGTTTGCTTGAGCATTTCGGCCAATTGCTGCTGATAAAACGCCAGTTGTTCGGCGTTTTCGTTGATTGAGCCTGAGCGTGTCAGGAACTGCCCGGTACGGTCGCGGGCCTGGATGATCAGCGGATTGAGCGGGGTGTCACGCACTTGTTCGGCCAGTGCAGCGCTGTTGACGATATCCACTTCGGCAAAGTTCTTGCCCAGTGCCAGCAGGGTTACGCTGATCGTGCCGTCGGTGCTGGTTTTACCCACGTCCTTGGCAGTGAGGTTGAAATTGACCACTTTGCCCGGCGCGATGACTTCGACTTTGCCGTGCAGTGTCAGGGGTTGAGGTTGTTGGGTGTTGGCGGTTTCAACCCCGTCGATATAGGGGTAAGTGACGGTCAGGTCGTCAGGGTTGCTCAGGTTGGCGCTGGAGGGGCTCAGCTGGATGCCGGGATCGCTCTCGGACCATTCTGGCGCAAAAGGCACCTCTTGCTTGTTGCTCAGGGTCACCGACTGCCATTCCAGCGCATGGGGGAACGGGAACTCGGATGCACTGTTAAGCGGGAACGGGAAGACCGGCTCCAGGTCCGTCAGGTAATCGGAACTTGTATTTTTGCGCAGTACAAACAAACCGTTGATATAGGTATCGGTAAGCGCCTGGCTGCTCGGGTAGTGCTTGAGCACCGCCAGGTCGTCGGCACCGTATTCGGTTTCTATCGGCTTGTCTTGCAGCTTGAGGCGTGCCCGTTCGAGCAACAACAAGGAGCCGCCGAGGTCGGCCACAGCATCCTTGAGCTGCTGATCCTTGATCCCGTCCAGGCTCTGTTCGAACGCTGCGCTGCGTTCCTCAAGGCTGGCCTGCTGATGTTCGTCGTCAGGAGAGCAGCCGCCGACAGCGAGCAAAGCCATCGAAAGCCCAAAACAAGCCAGGGGGAATCGCAGATCCATGGTTCGGTTTTCCTGTCCGTAAACAATGCTGAGAGGGTGGACACTAGCAGAAAATGTTTTTACAGGCTGTTTCCAAGCCTTTAACACAGTGCTTTTCGCACTGATATACTCGCGCCCATTTTGTAATAGCCTGTGAGATTCAATGGAACGCTTTATCGAAAACGCAATGTACGCCTCGCGCTGGATTTTGGCGCCTATTTACTTCGGGCTCTCACTGGGCCTGCTGGCTTTGGCATTGAAGTTCTTTCAGGAAGTGTTTCACGTAATCCCCAACGTGTTTGCGCTAACTGAGTCTGACTTGATCCTGGTCATTCTGTCGCTGATCGACATGGCGCTGGTAGGCGGTTTGCTGGTCATGGTGATGATTTCCGGTTATGAGAACTTTGTTTCGCAACTGGATATCGACGAGCACAAGGAGAAGCTCAGCTGGTTGGGCACCATGGACTCCACCTCGCTGAAGATGAAAGTCGCGGCATCGATTGTGGCCATTTCGTCGATCCACCTGCTGCGGGTGTTTATGGACGCGCGCAATATCGAGACCGAGTACCTGATGTGGTACGTGATTATTCACATGACCTTTGTGGTGTCGGCGTTTGCAATGGGCTATCTGGACAAGCTGACCAAACACTGAAGCCAACCCCGGGCTGCGAAGGCTTTGGGGGCTGTGGTAGTCTGCTGGCCCTTTTTTGGTTCAGGGTGTTCGGGGTCGCGGTTGACGCGGCTTCTTTCCGGCCCCTCCACAGCGGAGCAGTGTTATGTCCGAAGTAAATCTGTCGACCGACGAAACCCGCGTCAGCTACGGCATTGGCCGCCAGTTGGGCGACCAGTTGCGCGACAACCCGCCGCCTGGCATCAGCCTGGATGCAATCCTGGCTGGTCTGACTGACGCCTACGCAGGCAAGGAAAGCCGTGTAGGCCAGGAAGAAATGTCGGCTAGCTTTAAGGTGATCCGCGAGATCATGCAAGCTGAAGCCGCTGCCAAGGCAGAAGCTGCTGCGGGCGAAGGCAAGGCTTTCCTGGCTGAAAACGCCAAGAAAGACGGTATCACCACCCTGGCTTCCGGCCTGCAATTTGAAGTGGTAACCGCGGGTGAAGGCGCCAAGCCATCCCGTGAAGACACCGTACGTGTTCACTACCACGGCACCCTGATTGATGGCACTGTGTTCGACAGCTCCTACGATCGTGGTCAGCCGGCTGAATTCCCGGTTGGCGGCGTGATCGCTGGCTGGACTGAAGCCCTGCAACTGATGAACGCCGGTAGCAAATGGCGCATCTACGTGCCGAGCGAACTGGCCTACGGCGCCCAGGGCGTTGGCAGCATTGCTCCGCACAGCGTGCTGGTATTCGACGTAGAGCTGCTGGACGTTCTGTAAGAACCCCGCGTTTTAACGTTGGCTGCGGGTTTGCTGGCAAACCCGCAGCTACACCGGTGCCGTCATATCTGTATCTTGGCGTGGTGCGGGTGAGTGTCAGTCGTGCCGCAAGGGCGCAATGCCCGGGCATAGCAGAACAGAAACAGATTGCGCACCAACTCCTTGAGCACCACCGGCTCGCTGGAATTGAGGCCGTTGAAATCCAGGTCGCCCTGATCCTGTAGCTCGCTTAGTGCTTCTTCTTCCAGTACCGCACAGACTTCCCCGGTTTCCCGATGCAGGATTCGCAGATAAGGGTGTGGACGGTCCAGCCAGGCATCAATTAAATAAGTCATGGTCGTCATCTCCTTGATGAATACCAATGAGAATAATTCTTATTCAATTAATAGCAAGTGCCTATTGGCGGATTTCTGATCTTTCTGCGTTAGAACTGCTGGGGATCAAGGTTGCTGGCTTTTTGATGTTGCTGGGCGGGGGAGGGTGTAGCACCTTCCTGCGCAGGGCACAGGAAGGCATGCAGCAGAATCAGACCTTGCGTACGAACTCGGATTTGAGTTTCATCGGGCCAATGCCATCGATCTTGCAGTCGATATCGTGGTCGCCGTCGCACAGGCGGATATTCTTGACCTTGGTGCCCACTTTAACCACCAGGGAAGTACCCTTGATTTTCAGGTCCTTGATCACGGTGATGGTGTCACCGTCGGTCAGTACGGTGCCTGCGGAGTCTTTGTAGACTTTCACGTCATCGGCTGTTTCAGCGTCGCCACTGGCAGACCACTCGTGGGCGCATTCCGGGCAGATCAGCTGGGCGCCGTCTTCGTAGGTGTATTCGGAATTGCATTTTGGGCAGGGTGGCAACGTGCTCACTCAAAGCTCCTTAAGAGTCAGGATGGCTAAAAGGCACGTATTGTATAGGGTTTTAGTGCGAGGCGGGTAATGGCGGGGCAGATTGACCCTGTGGGAGCGGGCTTGCCCGCTCCCACAGGCAGTCAGTGCGTGCGTGCTACAGCAAACTCGCTCAGCTCAACCAGCGCATCGCGGTATTCGCTTGGCGGCAAGGCTTCGAGGCACACAATGGCGCGGGCCACGAAGTCGCGAGCCAGCTGGGCGGTGTAGTCCAGGGAACCAGAGGCCTCAACGGCTTCGCGAATGCTCTCCAGGTCCTCGATACCGCCTTTCTGGATCGCTTTGCGCACCAGGGCTGCCTGTTCAGGCGTGCCTTCACGCATGGTGTAGATCAGCGGCAGGGTCGGTTTGCCTTCGGCCAGATCGTCACCGACGTTCTTGCCCAGGGTTTCTGCATCGCCACGGTAGTCGAGCAGGTCGTCCACCAGCTGGAATGCCACGCCCAGGTGATCGCCAAAGGTGCGCAGCGCTTCGCTCTGTTCCGGCGTGGCACCGGCCAGCGCTGCAGCGCTGTGGGTCGAAGCCTCGAACAGCATCGCGGTCTTGCCGCGGATGACTTCCATGTAGGTTTCTTCGGTGGTGCTGGCGTCGCGCACTTTGGACAGCTGCAATACTTCGCCTTCGGCGATGATGCGGGTGGCTTGCGACAGGATTTTCATCACTGGCATCGAGCCCAGCTCAACCATCATCTCGAAGGAGCGCGAGTACAAAAAGTCGCCGACCAGTACGCTGGGGGCATTGCCCCAGGTAGCATTGGCAGTCTTGCGGCCACGGCGCATGCCCGACATGTCGACCACGTCGTCGTGCAGCAGGGTGGCGGTGTGCAGGAACTCAATGGTGGCGGCCAGCAGGCGCAAGTCGTCGCCTTCGCGACCCAGGGCCTTGCCACACAGCAACACTAATAAAGGACGCAGGCGCTTGCCGCCGGCCGAAGTAATGTAGTCGCCGATTTTTGAGACCAGCGGTACGCGTGAAGTCAGCTGCTTCTTGATGATGCCATCGACGGCGCTAAAATCGTCCGCCACCGCGCGGTAGAAAGCTTGGGGTTGCATCAGCGACAGGTGCTCCAGAAGGGTTGCGCGGCATGCTAGGTCGGGGGGCTGGGCCTGTCAAGGCGGATGGACGGCCCCTTGCAAGCCTGACTTGCCTTGCGTACAATCGCGCACCCTGAACTTCCTGGGCAGCACCTGCCTTACGCAATTGCATCTGGGCCGTTCCAGCCCCATGCAGCCATGCCAGCCAATACCTTTACCTATAAAGCGCTGGGTGAGCAGGATTATCGGAGAAATACCATGTCGTACGCAGTAATCGTTACTGGTGGCAAGCAATACAAAGTAGCTCCAGGTGAATACCTGAAGATCGAAAAACTGGAAATCGCTACCGGCGAATCCGTAACTTTTGATCGCGTTCTGTTGGTCGCCAATGGCGATGACGTGAACATCGGCGCTCCAGTTGTACCTGGCGCCACTGTTGTGGCTGAGGTGATCTCCCAAGGTCGTCACGATAAAGTCCGCATCATCAAGTTCCGTCGTCGTAAGCACCACATGAAGCGTATGGGCCACCGCCAGTGGTACACCGAGATCAAAATCACCGGTATTCAGGCTTAATTTCAGCCTAATTCCTCACTAGGAGAATTGACTCATGGCACACAAAAAAGCTGGTGGTAGTACCCGTAACGGTCGCGACTCAGAAGCCAAACGCCTTGGCGTGAAGATGTATGGCGGCCAGGCTATCATTCCGGGCAACATCATCGTGCGTCAGCGCGGCACCCAATTCCACGCTGGCTACGGCGTTGGTATGGGCAAAGATCACACCCTGTTCGCGAAAGTGGAAGGCGTGATCAAGTTCCAGGTTAAAGGCGCCTTCGGTCGTCGCTATGTAAGCATCGTTCCGAAGACTGCAGTCGTCGCGGCGTAATAGCTTGGTAGCTGGAAGAGCCCTGTCTTGCGACGGGGCTTTTTCGTTTGTGGGGTGAGTCTCTTGCAAAACTGTTTGTATGGGCTGCTGGCGCTGGATTTAACGGTCGTTGATTGAGGTCGCTGCGCTCATTTTTGCAAGAGTCTTATGTATTGGTTTTTATCGGCTCGTCCTGATGACGAGAGGCGCGTTTTGTTATGAAGTTTGTAGATGAAGTATCGATCAAAGTAAAAGCAGGCGACGGTGGTAACGGTTGCATGAGTTTCCGTCGTGAGAAGTTCATCGAAAACGGTGGCCCAAACGGTGGTGATGGCGGTGATGGCGGCTCGATCTACATGGTCGCCGACGAAAACCTCAACACCCTGGTTGACTACCGTTACACCCGTCACTTTGACGCCCAGCGTGGCTCGAATGGCGGCAGTACGGATTGCACCGGTCGCAAGGGTGAGGATCTGGAGCTGCGTGTTCCGGTCGGCACTACCGTGATCGACGCTGGCACCCAGGAAATCATCGGCGACCTGACCAAGGCCGGCCAGCGTTTGCTGGTGGTGCATGGCGGTTGGCACGGTCTGGGTAATACCCGATTCAAATCCAGTACCAACCGTGCGCCACGCCAGACCACGCCGGGTAAGCCGGGTGAGCAGCGTGACCTGAAACTGGAGTTGAAGGTGTTGGCTGACGTTGGCCTGTTGGGCTTGCCGAATGCCGGTAAAAGTACCTTTATTCGTTCGGTGTCTGCGGCCAAGCCAAAAGTGGCGGATTATCCGTTCACCACCCTGGTGCCAAACCTGGGTGTGGTCAGCGTGGATCGCTGGAAGAGCTTTGTGATCGCCGATATTCCGGGTCTGATCGAAGGGGCTTCCGATGGTGCTGGCCTGGGGATCCGTTTCCTCAAGCACCTGGCGCGTACCCGTCTGTTGTTGCACCTCGTTGACATGGCACCGGTTGAGGGTAGCGAGAGCGCTGCTGATACCGCGGAAGTCATCGTTAACGAACTGACCAAGTTCAGCCCGTCGCTGGCTGAGCGTGATCGTTGGCTGGTGCTGAACAAGTGCGATTCGCTGCCACAAGACGAGCACGAAGCGCGCGTCAAGGAAGTGGTTGATCGCCTTGAGTGGACTGGCCCGGTTTACGTGATCTCGGCCATTGCCAAGATCGGTACCGAAAAGCTGTGCCACGACATCATGCGTTATCTGGAAGATCGTGCTGATCGTCTGGCTGCTGACCCTGCCTACAAGCAAGAGTTGGCCGAGCTGGATCAGCGTATCGAAGATGAAGCGCGTGCGCAGTTGCAGGCGCTGGATGACAAGCGTGCCCTGCGTCGCAGCGGCGTGAAGAGCGTCCATGACATCGGTGAAGATGACTGGGACGAAGAAGATGTTGATGATGAAGATGGTCCGGAAATCATTTACGTCCGCGACTGATTCGTTGCAGTAAACTACAGCGCCGCTCAATGAGCGGCGTTTTAGCATCTACGATTTGGTAATCAAAAATAATTCCATGGGTGGCGCTCGGTCGCGCTGCTCTCAGGCATAGGTTGGATGATGATGCGGAGCAAGGTGACGGGTGCGCAGCGCTGGGTCGTGAAGATCGGCAGCGCGTTGCTGACAGCGGATGGCAAGGGCCTGGATCGCGCGGCGATGGGCGTTTGGGTTGAACAGATGGTGGCGTTGCACGAGGCTGGCGTAGAGCTGGTGCTGGTGTCTTCGGGTGCGGTTGCGGCCGGAATGAGCCGCTTGGGCTGGACGGTGCGACCGAGTGCCATGCACGAGCTGCAAGCTGCTGCGGCTATTGGTCAGATGGGGTTGGTGCAGGCCTGGGAGTCGAGCTTTGCCGAGCATTCCCGGCATACCGCGCAGATCCTGCTGACCCATGACGATCTGTCTGATCGCAAACGCTACCTCAATGCCCGCAGCACCCTGCGTGCGCTGGTGGAATTGGGCGTGATCCCGGTCATCAATGAAAATGACACGGTGGTCACGGACGAAATCCGCTTCGGTGACAACGATACGCTGGCCGCGTTGGTGGCTAATCTGGTCGAGGCTGATCTGCTGGTGATCCTGACTGATCGCGACGGCATGTTTGATGCTGATCCGCGCAACAATCCTGATGCCAAGATGATCTACGAGGCGCGTGCCGATGATCCGGCGCTGGATGCAGTGGCAGGCGGTACCGGTGGTGCGTTGGGGCGTGGCGGCATGCAGACCAAGTTGCGCGCGGCGCGCCTGGCGGCGCGTTCCGGTGCGCACACGATCATTGTGGGTGGGCGTCTGGAGCGGGTGCTGGATCGTCTCAAGGCGGGCGAGCGACTGGGTACCTTGCTGTCCCCGGAGCGTGGCCTGCTGGCTGCGCGCAAGCAGTGGCTGGCCGGACACTTGCAGACCCGTGGCACGCTGGTGCTGGATGAAGGCGCTGTGGCGGCCTTGTCCAAGGGCAATAAAAGCCTGTTGCCTGTAGGGGTCAAGGCGGTTCAGGGCGGTTTCCGTCGTGGCGAGATGGTGGTGTGCGTCGCGCCGGACGGGCGGGAGATCGCTCGTGGCCTGGCCAACTACAGTGCTGCCGAGGCGCAAAAAATTATCGGGCAATCGTCGGATGCGATTGTCGGCTTGTTGGGTTATATGGCGGAACCTGAGCTGGTTCATCGCGATAACCTGATTCTGGTTTGAATTTGAGGTGTGGTATGCGCTTGATTGGCGGTTTATTGGGTTTGATGTTGGCGATGCCGCTAATGGCCTCGGCGGAAGAAATTGGCTCGGTGTCGACGGTCTTCAAATTTGTCGGGCCTAATGACCGTATCGTCGTAGAAGCATTCGATGATCCCAAGGTAGATGGCGTGACTTGCTACCTTTCTCGTGCCAAGACGGGTGGCATGAAAGGTGGTCTGGGTTTGGCTGAAGATCGCGCCGAGGCGTCGATTGCCTGCCGTCAGACCGGGCCGATCAGCTTCAAGGGTGACCTGAAAGAGGGTGATGAGGTGTTCAAGGAGCGGACTTCGCTGGTCTTCAAGACCATGCAGGTGGTGCGTTTCCTGGATAAAAAGCGTAATACGCTGGTGTATCTGGTGTACAGCGACCGCTTGATCGAAGGCAGTCCGCAGAATGCCGTAACGGCAATCCCGATTTTGCCGTGGCCGCACGAGTAACGTTGCTCAAGAAAAGCCGCGCTTGTCGCGGCTTTTTTTTGCCGTTTTTTCGCCACTTTGTAGCTGCTTCGTCCCTCTCCAGGAGGGAGAGGGGACTGACTGCGCGCACCCTCAAGATCTCAGTTGATCAGCTCCCTCTCCCTTGGGGGAGGGTTGGGGTGAGGGGCTTTTGATTGCGCTGGGCTCTGAATTGTCGCGTCGTCGCGCCCGCTGGCAGGTGGGCTAGGTCTGTCGCAGAGTATCTACAGGGTTTTTCGTACGCTGATCAAATCGCAGGCAATAAAAAACCGACCCTAAGGTCGGTTTTTTAAAAAGCTTATCGCTTAAGCAGCAGTCGCAAGGTTCAACGCCTTGACGTGGCCATTCAGGCGGCTCTTATGGCGAGCAGCTTTGTTCTTGTGGATGATACCTTTATCGGCCATACGGTCGATAACAGGAACAGCCAGAACATAAGCAGCTTGCGCTTTAGCAGCGTCTTTTGCGTCGATGGCTTTAACTACATTCTTGATGTAGGTACGAACCATGGAACGCAGGCTGGCGTTGTGGCTGCGACGCTTCTCAGCCTGTTTTGCACGTTTTTTGGCGGAAGGTGTGTTGGCCACCGTCGAGCTCCTCGAAAGACTTTTGGGAAATAACAAACAAAATAGGCCGCGAATCATGCCGATGACGAGAACTCTTGTCAAGGGCGTTTGATGCGATCCGCTGAGTGGTGGATCGAGGCAGACGGGATATTTATTTCCGGCGCTTGACCTGTAAACTCGCGAGCTTGGCTCTGTGCTGTTGCGGCGCGCAGTATCGCATAAGTGGGCGCTTTGTTCGCCTGCTCTTTCTCTATAGGCAAAAACTCTTTCAATGAATTTGCTCAAGTCGTTGGCTGCCGTCAGCTCAATCACCATGATTTCCAGGGTTCTGGGCTTCATTCGCGACACCATTATTGCCCGTGCCTTCGGTGCCGGAATGGCCACGGATGCATTCTTTATTGCCTTCAAACTGCCAAACCTGCTGCGCAGGATCTTCGCCGAGGGCGCTTTTTCCCAGGCCTTTGTGCCGATTCTGGCCGAGTACAAAAGCCAGCAGGGCGAGGAGGCGACCCGCACTTTTGTCGCTTATGTCGCCGGGCTTTTGACCCTGGTGCTGGCCATTGTCACCGTGCTGGGCATGGTGGCGGCCCCCTGGGTCATCTGGGCAACGGCCCCGGGGTTCGCCACGACCCCTGAAAAATTCGAGCTCACCAGCGACATGCTGCGGGTCACCTTCCCTTATATCCTGCTGATCTCGCTGTCATCCCTGGCGGGGGCGATCCTCAATACCTGGAACCGTTTTGCGGTGCCGGCCTTTGTGCCGACCCTGCTTAACGTCAGCATGATTGTGTTTGCGTTGTTCCTGACGCCGTATTTCGATCCGCCGGTGATGGCTCTGGGCTGGGCCGTGCTGGTGGGTGGTCTGGCGCAGTTGCTGTTTCAACTGCCACACCTGAAAAAGATCGGCATGCTGGTGCTGCCAAGGCTCAATTTGCGCGATACCGGCGTGTGGCGGGTGATGAAACAGATGCTGCCAGCCATCCTTGGGGTCTCGGTCAGTCAGATCTCTCTGATCATCAATACGATATTTGCCTCATTCCTTGTGGCTGGATCGGTGTCATGGATGTACTACGCGGACCGTCTAATGGAGTTGCCTTCAGGAGTGCTGGGGGTGGCGCTGGGCACCATCCTGCTGCCAACCCTGTCCAAGACCTACGCCAACAAAGACCGTCAGGAGTATTCGCGTATTCTCGACTGGGGCTTGCGCCTGTGTTTTGTGCTGGTGCTTCCATGTTCCCTGGCGCTGGCCATCCTGTCCGAGCCGCTTACCGTTTCACTGTTCCAGTACGGCCAGTTCACGGCGCTGGATGCGGCCATGACCCAGCGTGCATTGATCGCTTATTCGCTGGGCCTGCTCGGAATCATCATTATCAAGGTGTTGGCGCCAGGCTTTTATGCACAGCAAAACATTCGCACGCCAGTCAAAATAGCGGTATTCACCCTGGTGGTGACGCAGTTGCTCAACTTGGTCTTTATCGTGCCGTTGCAGCATGCGGGGCTGGCGTTGGCCATCAGCGTAGGCGCCTGTATCAATGCCGGGCTGCTGTTCTGGCAGTTGCGCCGGCAAAAGCTGTTTGTCGCCCAGCCGGGCTGGACCAAATACCTGTTCAAGCTGGTGCTGGCCGTAGCCGTGATGTCGGCGGTATTGCTGGGCTTGATGCACCTGATGCCGGCCTGGGATCACGGCAATATGCTGGAGCGCTTTATTCGTCTGGGCGGCTTGGTTGTCGCGGGCGTGCTGGCGTATTTCGGTATGCTGCTGCTGTTGGGGCTGCGTTTGAAGGATTTCGCCCGCAAGTCACTTATGTAAGCTAATGACGGGTCAGACGTCGATTTTGTCGAATTGACCCGATTTGCCTTGCGCTGTTGCCTGTCGTACTGGGCCGGGTGTGGTTATAATCGACCACTTTATGAGCAAGAAGCGCGTTATGCAGCTGGTTCTAGGCCTTCACAATCTGCGGCCCCAGCATCGGGGCTGTGTCGCCACTATTGGCAACTTTGACGGTGTACACCGTGGTCACCAGGCTATCCTGGGCCGGCTGCGTGAGCGTGCACTGGAGTTGGGCGTGCCCAGCTGCGTGGTGATTTTCGAGCCGCAGCCGCGCGAATTCTTCGCCCCGGATACGGCTCCTGCACGTCTGGCCCGGTTGCGCGACAAGTTGCAACTGCTGGCAGACGCCGGAGTCGACCGGGTGCTGTGCCTGGCGTTCAATCAACGTCTGTGCAAGCTCAGCGCCGCCGAATTCGTCGATACCATTCTGGTCGACGGCCTGGGCGTGCAGCATCTGGAGGTCGGTGACGACTTCCGTTTTGGCTGCGATCGCGTCGGCGATTTTGACTTTTTGCAGCAGGCTGGCCAGATGCAGGGTTTCACCGTCGAGGCGGCGCAAACGGTTGAGCTTGATGGCGTACGCATCAGCAGCACCAAGGTGCGTGATGCTCTGGCCAGTGCCGACTTCTCCCTGGCAGAGCGTTTGCTGGGGCGCCCTTTTCAAATCGCTGGCCGGGTATTGCACGGGCAAAAACTGGCGCGCCAGTTGGGCACGCCGACCGCCAATATTCAGCTCAAGCGTCGTCGTGTGCCGTTGACCGGGGTGTACCTGGCCAGCGTCGAGATCGACGGTAAAACCTGGCCCGGCGTCGCCAATATCGGCGTGCGGCCAACCGTAGCAGGGGATGGCAGCGCCCATCTTGAAGTACATCTGTTGGATTTCGCCGGCGATCTGTATGGTCGGCGTTTGAACGTGGCATTCCACCACAAGCTGCGTGATGAGCAGCGTTTCGCCTCCCTGGAGGCGCTCAAGACGGCGATCAATGCGGACGTCGCCGCCGCCCGAGCCTTTTGGCTGGGTCAACCGCTTAAAAAGAGCCTGAAATGACCGACTACAAAGCCACGCTAAACCTCCCGGACACCGCCTTCCCAATGAAGGCCGGCCTGCCACAGCGCGAACCGCAAATTTTGCAGCGCTGGGACAGCATTGGCCTGTACGGGAAGTTGCGCGAGATTGGCAAGGATCGCCCGAAGTTCGTACTTCACGACGGTCCTCCGTACGCCAACGGCACTATCCATATCGGTCATGCGCTGAACAAGATTCTGAAAGACATGATCATCCGCTCCAAGACCCTGTCGGGTTTTGACGCGCCGTATGTGCCGGGCTGGGATTGCCATGGTTTGCCGATTGAACACAAGGTCGAAGTGACCCACGGTAAAAACCTGAGCGCGGATAAAACCCGCGAGCTGTGCCGTGCCTACGCCACCGAGCAGATCGAGGGGCAGAAATCCGAGTTCATCCGTCTGGGTGTGCTGGGTGATTTCGCCAACCCGTACAAGACCATGGACTTCAAAAACGAAGCCGGTGAAATCCGTGCTTTGGCTGAGATCGTCAAGGGCGGTTTTGTGTTCAAGGGCCTCAAGCCGGTGAACTGGTGCTTCGATTGCGGTTCGGCCCTGGCTGAAGCTGAAGTTGAATACCAGGACAAGAAGTCTGCGGCCATCGACGTTGCCTTCCCGGTTGCCGACGAAGCCAGGCTGGCAGAGGCCTTTGGTCTGGCGGCATTGAGCAAACCTGCTTCGATCGTGATCTGGACCACCACCCCGTGGACCATTCCGGCCAACCAGGCGCTTAACGTACACCCGGAATTCACCTACGCGCTGGTCGACGTGGGCGACAAGTTGCTGGTACTGGCTGAAGAACTGGTCGAATCGAGTCTGGCGCGTTACAACCTGCAGGGTTCGGTCATCGCGACCACCACTGGCTCAGCGCTTGAACTGATCAACTTCCGTCACCCGTTCTATGACCGTCTGTCGCCTGTTTATCTGGCCGACTACGTTGAGCTGGGTGCTGGCACTGGTGTGGTTCACTCGGCTCCAGCCTACGGCGTAGACGACTTCGTGACCTGCAAAGCCTATGGCATGGTCAACGACGACATCATCAACCCGGTGCAAAGCAATGGCGTTTACGTGCCGTCGCTGGAGTTCTTCGGTGGCCAGTTCATCTGGAAGGCCAACCAGAACATCATCGACAAGCTGATCGAAGTCGGTTCGTTGATGTTCACCGAGACCATCAGCCACAGCTATATGCACTGCTGGCGCCACAAGACGCCGCTGATCTACCGTGCCACCGCCCAGTGGTTTATCGGTATGGACAAGCAGCCGACTGATGGCGATACCTTGCGCACCCGTGCGCTGCAAGCGATCGAAGACACCCAGTTCGTTCCGGCCTGGGGTCAGGCGCGCCTGCACTCGATGATCGCCAACCGCCCGGACTGGTGCATCTCGCGTCAACGCAACTGGGGCGTGCCGATCCCGTTTTTCCTGAACAAGGAAAGCGGCGAGCTGCACCCGCGCACCGTCGAAATGATGGAAGAAGTGGCCAAGCGCGTTGAAGTCGAAGGCATCGAGGCGTGGTTCAAGCTGGATGCTGCCGAGCTGCTGGGCGACGAAGCGCCGCTGTACGACAAGATCAGCGATACCCTCGACGTCTGGTTCGATTCGGGCACCACGCACTGGCATGTCCTTCGCGGTTCGCACCCGATGGGTCATGAAACCGGCCCACGCGCTGATCTCTACCTTGAAGGCTCCGACCAGCACCGTGGCTGGTTCCACTCGTCGTTGCTGACGGGTTGCGCCATCGACAACCACGCGCCGTACCGCGAGCTGCTGACCCACGGTTTTACCGTGGACGAAGCGGGCCGCAAGATGTCCAAGTCGCTGGGCAACGTGATTGCACCGCAAAAGGTCAACGACACCCTGGGCGCCGACATCATGCGTCTGTGGGTTGCCTCGACCGACTACTCGGGCGAAATCGCGGTTTCCGACCAGATCCTGCAGCGCAGTGCGGACGCCTACCGACGTATCCGCAATACCGCACGCTTCCTGCTGTCGAACCTGACCGGTTTCAATCCAGCCACCGACATCCTGCCTGCCGAAGAAATGCTGGCACTGGACCGTTGGGCGGTGGATCGTGCGTTGCTGCTGCAACGTGAGCTGGAGCTGCATTACGGCGAATACCGTTTCTGGAACGTGTACTCCAAGGTGCACAACTTCTGCGTTCAGGAGCTGGGCGGTTTCTATCTCGACATCATCAAGGACCGCCAGTACACCACCGGCGCCAACAGCAAGGCTCGCCGTTCGTGCCAGACCGCGCTGTTCCACATCTCTGAAGCGCTGGTGCGCTGGATCGCTCCGATCCTGGCGTTCACCGCTGATGAGTTGTGGCAGTACCTGCCGGGCGAGCGCAACGAATCGGTGATGCTCAACACCTGGTACGAAGGCCTGACTGAACTGCCGGAAGGCACCGAACTGGATCGCGCCTACTGGGAGCGAATCATGGCGGTCAAGGTTGCGGTCAACAAGGAAATGGAAAACTTGCGCGCAGCCAAGGCCATTGGCGGTAACTTGCAAGCAGAAGTGACCCTGTTCGCCGAAGATCAGCTGGCTGCTGATTTGTCCAAGTTGAGCAACGAGCTGCGTTTCGTGTTGATCACCTCCACTGCCAGCGTTGCGCCTTTTGCGCAGGCTCCAGCAGATGCCGTGGTTACCGAAGTGGCTGGCCTCAAACTCAAGGTGGTCAAGTCGGCCCATGCCAAGTGCGCCCGTTGCTGGCACTGCCGTGAAGACGTCGGCGTTAACTCCGAGCACCCTGAAATCTGCGGTCGTTGTGTAGACAATATCAGCGGCGCTGGTGAGGTACGTCACTATGCCTAATACCAGCACTACCGGGCGCTTCGGGCGCCTGGGCTGGCTCTGGTTGACTGTGCTGGTCCTGGTCATTGACCTGACCAGCAAGGTCTACTTCGACAATTCGCTGCAGATGTACCAGCAGATTGTGGTGATTCCCGACCTGTTCAGCTGGACCCTGGCTTACAACACCGGTGCGGCCTTCAGCTTCCTGGCGGACAGTGCCGGCTGGCAGCGCTGGCTGTTTGCCCTGATCGCGGTCGTGGTCAGTGCCGTGCTGGTGGTCTGGCTCAAGCGTCTGGGGCGCAATGACACCTGGTTGGCCATTGCCCTTGCCCTGATTCTGGGCGGCGCACTGGGTAACCTGTATGACCGTATTGTCTACGGTCATGTGGTCGATTTCATTCTGGTGCATTGGCAAAATCGCTGGTACTTCCCTGCGTTCAACTTCGCCGACAGTGCGATTTGCGTAGGTGCCGTGATGCTGGCACTGGATATGTTCAAAAGTAAAAAGCCCGAGGAACCCGCTCATGACTGAGCAGCGTATTGGTCAGAACACGCAGGTCACTCTGCATTTTGCTTTGCGTCTGGAAAATGGCGACACCGTTGACAGCACCTTCGACAAATCCCCGGCCACTTTCAAGGTGGGTGATGGCAGCTTGCTGCCAGGGTTTGAAGCGGCGTTGTTCGGTTTCAAGGCGGGTGACAAGCGCACACTGGAGATTCTTCCGGAAAACGCCTTTGGCCAGCCTAACCCGCAAAACGTGCAGATCATTCCGCGTTCGCAGTTCAAGGACATGGAGTTGTCGCAAGGTTTGCTGGTGATCTTCAATGATGCGGCCAACACCGAGCTTCCGGGTGTGGTCAAAGAGTTCGATGACGAGCAAGTCACCATTGATTTCAACCATCCGCTGGCAGGCAAAACCCTGACCTTCGACGTGGAAATCAAAGACGTTCAAGCGCTGTAATCCAGTGCCCGGCTGCGGCCGGGCCTGATTGGCATTATTTTTCTGCGCGTCCCACGAGGCCCAGCATGCATATCAAACTCGCCAACCCCCGTGGCTTCTGCGCCGGGGTGGACCGTGCGATTGAAATCGTCAATCGTGCTCTGGAAGTTTTCGGTCCGCCTATCTATGTTCGCCACGAAGTGGTGCACAACAAATTTGTCGTTGAAGACCTGCGTTCCCGTGGCGCTATTTTCGTCGAAGAGCTGGATCAGGTGCCGGACGACGTCATTGTGATATTCAGTGCCCACGGCGTTTCCCAGGCCGTGCGTACAGAGGCTGCCGGGCGTGGTCTCAAGGTGTTCGACGCGACCTGCCCGCTGGTGACAAAGGTGCATATTGAGGTCGCGCGCTATAGCCGTGATGGCCGTGAGTGCATTTTGATTGGTCATGCCGGTCATCCGGAAGTCGAAGGCACCATGGGCCAGTACGACGCCAGTAATGGTGGCGCGATCTACCTGGTCGAAGATGAAAAGGATGTTGCGAACCTGCAGGTCAAAGACCCGGAAAAACTGGCCTTTGTAACCCAGACAACCTTGTCGATGGACGACACCAGTCGTGTGATCGACGCCCTGCGTTCGCGCTTCCCGGCCATTGGCGGACCGCGCAAGGACGATATCTGCTATGCCACGCAAAACCGTCAGGATGCGGTCAAGCAACTGGCTGATGAGTGCGATGTCGTGTTGGTAGTTGGCAGCCCGAACAGCTCCAACTCCAACCGCCTGCGCGAACTGGCGGAGCGTATGCAGACCCCCGCCTACCTGATCGACGGTGCTGAAGACCTGCAAAAAAGCTGGTTCGACGGCGTAAACAGCATCGGTATCACCGCCGGTGCATCGGCCCCAGAGGTACTGGTACGTGGCGTGATTCAACAGCTGCATGCCTGGGGCGCAACCGGTGCCGACGAGCTGGCCGGCCGTGAAGAGAATGTTACGTTCTCCATGCCCAAAGAGTTGCGCGTTCGCGCCATTACCTAAGCGTGCCTGCATAAGGCCTGTGCAGTTTTATCGCTGCGCAGGCTGATGCGCCCGCTCTTGGCCAGCACCACTTGATAGTGGCTCTGTGCAGTCCTTGCCTGACAAACATGCAGTGTCCCGGCTTGAAAGGCGCCTCCAATCAGTTGTGGCTCGCCCAGCGGGTTGAAGCGCACATACCGTTTAACCGGTGTATTGCCCGCAATTGGTATGCGCCCACTGCCCTGTGACTCGACCAGCACCGGGTTGCCCTTGTCCAGATGGCCTTGGCCGCTCAAGTCCAGAATCGTCCTCCAGCCTCGGCTCCAATCTTCTTCGTACGGATAAACCACCACAAATTGTTGGCGTAGCAGTGCTTGTGCGCGTGCATTGCGCAGGCTGCTGGCCAGTTGTTCGGCAGTGATCTGACGCTGATGATGCTCGACAAGGGCGCTATAGGCCGGGCTGGCAAAACGGGCCGTAAGCGCCACGATCGTCAGCGTCAGTAGCAGCTGGATCAGACTCATGCCACGTTGATGCATAGCGTCCTCCCTGGACGGTTCAAGTGTGTTTTCTCTGTATAGCGAACTCTGGCACTACAGGTTCACGGCAATGGTTTCATCATGTTTTCTCACCGTTAACAGCTTACGAAGTCAGGCGAAAAATCCGGCTGGTTTGCTTGGCTTCGTCCTGCCGTGCAGAGCAGCGGGGGAGGCTAGGCTTTTGTCTGGGCGGCACAGGGCGTGCCGTCGAACCCTCTGATATGGACGATTCGGATGCCTCGATTAGTTAAAAGTCGACAAGACGGGATGAGCTTGATCGAAGTGCTTATCGCGCTGTTGATTCTGTTTATCAGCCTGATGGGCTCTGCTGCTATGCAACTCAATGCCTTGAAACATACGGCAAGCGCGCTGATAAGCACCCAGGACAGTTTTATTGCCTACAGCAGGCTGGATCAGATGCGCGCGGAGGTCGTCCACCCCTTGTCGAGCGGTCATGCCGGGGCCGGGTCATCATGAGCAATCCCCGTTCAGGTTTTGGCCTGATCGAGCTGATGGTGGCTCTGGCGCTGGGAATGCTGGTAGTGCTGGGCATGACGCAGATTTTCTCAAGCAGCCGCGAGGCTTACTTAAGCCAGCGGTCGTCGGCAAGGCTGCAGGAGGATGCGCGTTATGTGCTGAGTAAACTGGCTCGGGAGATTCGCATGGCGGGCATGTTTGGCTGCCTGTCAGTCGATCGTATTGTTGATGCGCCCTCTGTTTTTAAAACACCGGTCTCCTGGCAGAGGGGGGTGTTGCGCA
Organism: Pseudomonas sp. FSL R10-0056; assembly: GCF_009600105.1. Taxonomy (NCBI): domain Bacteria; kingdom Pseudomonadati; phylum Pseudomonadota; class Gammaproteobacteria; order Pseudomonadales; family Pseudomonadaceae; genus Pseudomonas; species Pseudomonas sp. FSL R10-0056. Next base: position 8,926 of record NZ_WIWL01000011.1, on the reverse strand, counting down.
TGATCAGTTCGGACGTGGCGCTTCAGGCTGCCAAGCCTGACTGGACTGTGGTCTCGGACTGCACAAGTTTCGCCCGGGCCTATCCCGGGGCAAGGTCGTTTTTGGCTCCCGGTGAAACGGCATTTCCCGTGCGTGAATTGTTTTACCGTCATGAGCACGGGCAGTTAAAGATCGGGCCCAATAAAGCGGTCCTGCTCGATAATGTGGCTGCCTTAGACGTGAGTTTTGGCGTGGCCGGGACGGCAGGTTCGCACTCCGTGCTGCGTTATGAGAGTCGTCTGGTCAAAGGTTCCAGTCTGCGCAGCATCCGTATCGGCCTGACATTGCGAGACCGCGCCGGGCGGGTCAAGGACCAGGTCTATCAGTTGGAAGTCGCTTTGCGTAACCGGCTGGCTTAGGGCGCGCATCATGCCTTTGCCATTGATTTGTCAGCGCGGCATGGCACTGCTGGTCAGCCTGGTTTTCATGCTGTTGCTGAGCCTGATCGGGATGGCTGCATTGATCAGTGCGACCCTTCAGGAAAAAATGTCTGCAGGCGTTCAACATGCCAACCACTCATTTCAGGCCGCAGAAGCGGCGCTTGGCAGCGGGGAGGCCTGGCTTCAGATCCAATGGGGCAGGGTAATGCCTTGCACTTCGCCAGCAAGCTGTAACCCGCCCCCAGAGGTGCGTACTCAGGCTGTGCCAGGCATCGATCCGGCCTCCGGGGTACGTTGGATAAGCGTTGCGAACGGGCTGTATGGTGTTCAGAACCTTGGGCCAAGCATTACGCCAGCCCATTTGCCAGTGACCACCACTACCCGTTTGTATCGAGTTACCGGTATTGGCTGGCACGGGCAGTCGCGCACCGTACTGGAGAGTATTTATGCGCGTTATCAAGGGCCGGATAACGCTTCGCAAGAGCGTGTTGCCAGGGGTTTTCACCGGGTCATGTGGCGACAGCTGCAATAGGACGCACGAAATGTACAGGTATGTAGCAGGTTTTACCCTGATCGAACTGATGATCGTCGTGGTTATCACCGGTATCCTTGGCGCATTCGTTTATCCGTTGTACGGCGATTATGTAAAGCGGGCTTACCGCTCTCAAGTTGTTGTCCTGTTGACGGAGCAAGCCCAAAGTCTTGAGCGCTTTTACACAAAGAACGCGGTATATAGCGGTATGAAAGACCTTAGTTCAGGCAATCAGCACTACGACATCAGTGCCGATCTCGTCGACCACGGCTACTGGCTGAAGGCGACGCCCAAACAAGGTTCGGCAATGGCGGGGGATTCGTGCGGGAGCTTTACGCTGGCTCACACCGGTATGGCAACGATAACCCAGGCCGCCCCTGGCCTGACAATGCAGCAGTGTTGGGGGCGCTAACGATTGATTTTGAATGACGGGCTGGATTAACAGATGGCTAGGCAGCAACGGGTGGTGATTGTCGGGGGCGGTGTCATAGGCCTGCTGACTGCGTTTAATCTGGCGGCTGATGTAGAGCAGGTGATTGTGCTGGAGCGTGGCGGGGCGGGCCAGGAGTCCTCCTGGGCCGGCGGCGGTATTGTTTCGCCGCTTTATCCGTGGCGCTATAACTGTGCTGTAACGGCCCTGGCGCACTGGTCTCAGGACTTTTATCCGCAATTGGCCGAGCGTCTGTTTGCTTCGACGGGTATTGATCCTGAAGTACACACCACCGGGCTGTACTGGCTGGACCTGGATGATGAGGCTCAGGCGCTGGAGTGGGCCGGGCGCGAAGGGCGACCTCTGGGGGCGGTCGATATGTCGGCAGTCCATGATGCCGTGCCCGTGCTGGGCGGTGGTTATGCACACGCAATTTATATGGCTAATGTGGCCAATGTGCGGAATCCGCGGTTGGTGAAATCGCTGAAGGCTGCACTGCAGGCGATGCCGAATGTCACTGTGCATGAGCAGTGCGAGGTGCTCGGCTTTGTTCGCGAAGGCGAAAGAGTTTGCGGGGTCAATACGGCCCGGGGTGAGATTCGCGGCGACGAGGTGGTGTTGTCGGCCGGGGCCTGGAGCGGTGAGTTGTTGAGCGGGCTGGGGCTGGAGTTGCCTGTGGAGCCGGTCAAGGGGCAGATGATCCTGTACAAATGCGCATCTGACTTTTTGTCGTGCATGGTGCTGGCAAAAGGGCGTTATGCCATTCCCCGCCGCGACGGTCATATCCTGATCGGTAGCACGCTGGAGCATGAAGGCTTTGATAAAACCCCGACCCTTACGGCCCTTGAGAGCCTCAAGGCCTCGGCAGTCGAATTGATCCCGGCCCTGGCCGATGCTGAAGTGGTGGGGCACTGGGCCGGGCTGCGGCCAGGTTCGCCCGAGGGCATTCCGTATATTGGGCGGGTGTCAGGTTTTGATGGTCTGTGGCTCAACTGCGGGCACTATCGCAACGGTCTGGTATTGGCACCGGCGTCCTGCCAATTATTCGCGGACTTGCTGCTGGGGCGTGAGCCGATTATCGACCCGACGCCTTATGCGCCAGAGGGGCGGATTTAAGCGGCTACAAACACAGAGGGATTTCTGTCGATACTCTGTTGTAGATCAAGCCCTATTGTGGGAGCGAGCCTGCTCGCGAACGACCTTCGCGAGCAGGCTCGCTCCCACAGTTGCCGTTTTCCTGTCGTAGCCTGCGGCAGCGATCACAGGTGGCTTAACCCCTTGGTTTTGGCCCTTGCTCCAGATGCTGCTGGGTGCAATACCACTCTTGTTGCTGGCTCAGGGCGCGGTCACGGGGCAGGTGTACGCCACAGTGGGCGCAGCGCACCATTGGCTGAGCGCTCGGGTCGACCGGTTTTTTGGTCGCGGCCATACCGGTCTTGTATTTGCGCCACAGCCAAACGCCTGCAGCAATCAGCGCTGCCCAGATCAGTAAACGAAGCATGGTAATTCGCTATTCGAGAAAAGATGCACCAGTTTAGCCAAGGACCTGGCAGGCGCACAGCGGTAAATCAAACATAAAAAAAGAGCTCCGAAGAGCTCTTTTTTTATGTGCTGAACGATCAGTCGAACAGGCCCAGGGTCATGTAGCTGAACCAGGAGCGGCTTTTACCTTCAGCTTGCGGTTCTTCGATGATGTCGCCATCGGCATCCTTTGGCTTCAGTTCTGCCGGGATTGCATCCTTGGCATCCTGGTACTGCTTCTGGATATCCATGTTTGCACGGGTTTCACCCGGTGGCAGCGGTGTGCTGGATTCGATCAGGCCCAATGTGGCCTTGCTCAGCCATGAACGGTTGTCCGACTCGGAAACCTGCGGCACAAACTGGCCGTCTACCAGGCTCGGGTGGTCCGGGTAGTTGGTCTTGAGCACTTCAAGGCTGGTGTTGGCCAGCTGGTCGAGATGCATGCGCTGGTAGGACTCAACCATTACCGCCAGGCCGTCGCCGACCGAAGGAGTTTCCTGGAAGTTTTCGACCACATAGCGGCCACGGTTGGCAGCGGCTACATAAGCCTGACGAGTCAGGTAGTAATCGGCTACGTGGATTTCATACGCTGCCAACAGGTTGCGCAGGTAGATCATGCGCTGCTTGGCGTCGGGTGCGTAGCGGCTGTTGGGGAAGCGGCTGGTGAGCTGGGCGAACTCGTTGTAGGAGTCGCGTGCAGCGCCCGGGTCACGCTTGCTCATGTCCAGCGGCAGGAAGCGCGCCAGCAGGCCAACGTCCTGGTCAAAGGAGGTCAGGCCCTTGAGGTAGTAGGCGTAGTCAACGTTCGGATGCTGTGGATGCAGGCGGATAAACCGTTCGGCAGCCGACTTGGCCGCTTCGGGCTCGGAGTTCTTGTAGTAGGCGTAAATAAGTTCAAGCTGGGCCTGGTCGGCGTAGCGACCGAACGGGTAGCGTGACTCAAGGGCCTTGAGTTTGGCGGTAGCACTGGTATAGCTGTGGTTGTCCAGGTCGGCCTGTGCCTGCTGGTACAGCTCCACTTCGCTGAGGTTTTCGTCAACGACTTCTTTAGTCGACGAGCAAGCGGCGGTCAGTGCGAGGATGGCGATCAGCAGCAGGTGTCTCACTTGCATGGCGGCTTGCGTCCCTATGACGGCCGCTGTCTTGGGCGGGTCCGTCCTGTTATGATGAGTGCCCCGTGAAAAGCCTCGGGGCAAAAGACGCCGTATTTAACCACAAGCGCGCAGCCGAAACCAAAGGCTTGGCGCGGTCCTGATGAGCATGTCCGAGAAAATTCAACTTCGCGAAGAGGTGCCGTCCGAACTGGGTGGCCAACGCCTCGATCAAGTCGCCGCACAATTATTCGCTGAGCACTCGCGCTCGCGCCTTTCCGCCTGGATCAAAGACGGCCGCCTTACTGTGGACGGAGCCGTCATACGCCCCCGTGACATCGTACACGGCGGTGCCATCCTGGAGCTGACTGCAGAGCAGGAAGCCCAGGGTGAGTGGATCGCTGAAGACATCCCCCTGGATATCGTCTACGAAGACGATGACATCCTGGTCATCAACAAGCCTGCGGGCCTTGTGGTGCACCCGGCTGCGGGGCATGCCAGTGGTACTTTGCTCAATGCCTTGCTGCATCACGTACCGGACATTATCAATGTGCCGCGTGCGGGGATCGTGCATCGCCTGGACAAGGACACCACCGGTCTGATGGTGGTCGCCAAGACCATTCAGGCGCAGACACAACTGGTTACACAGTTGCAGAGCCGCAGTGTCAGTCGTATCTATGAGTGCATCGTAATCGGTGTCGTGACCGCCGGGGGCAAGATCGACGCGCCTATCGGCCGTCACGGCCAGCAGCGTCAGCGCATGGCGGTAATGGAAGGCGGCAAGCAGGCGGTCAGTCATTACCGTGTGCTTGAGCGTTTCCGTTCCCACACCCATGTGCGGGTAAAGCTGGAAACCGGTCGTACGCACCAGATTCGTGTGCATATGTCTCATATCAACTTCCCGTTGGTCGGAGACCCTGCTTACGGCGGTCGCTTCCGTATTCCGCCGTCTGCCAGCGTGACGATGGTCGAGTCCCTGAAAAACTTCCCGCGTCAGGCGCTCCATGCCCGTTTCCTCGAGCTGGATCATCCGACGACCGGTAAGCGCATGAGCTGGGAATCAGCACTGCCTGACGACTTTGTCTGGCTGTTGACGTTGCTCAAGCAAGACCGTGAGGCATTTATCGGGTGAACACCTTCCTGATTCCTGACTGGCCAGCGCCGGCAGGCATCCGGGCCTGTGTGACCACCCGTGCGGGCGGCGTCAGTGTGGCGCCGTTCGACAGCTTCAACCTGGGCGACCATGTAGGCGACGACCCTGTTGCCGTTGCGCATAACCGCCATCGCCTTACCCATATTTTTGACGTACAGCCCGCCTGGCTTAGCCAGGTTCACGGGGTTGTGGTCGCACCTGCCAATCCCGAACTGATTGTTGAGGCCGATGCCAGCTGGACGGCCACCCCCGGTATTGCCTGTACGGCAATGACGGCGGATTGTTTGCCTGCATTGTTCTGCGATCGTGCTGGCACTCGTGTTGCGGCAGCCCATGCCGGTTGGCGCGGGCTGGCGGCCGGGGTGCTTGAAGCCGCCGCACTAAGCCTCAATGTTGCGCCACAGGAGCTGCTTGTGTGGCTGGGGCCGGCCATTGGCCCCAAGGCATTTGAGGTCGGGGCCGAGGTGCGGGAGGTCTTTGTAAAAGACATGCCCCAGGCCGAAGCCGCCTTTGTGCCCAGCATCAATGCCGGGCGTTTTATGGCCGATATCTATGAGCTGGCGCGTTTGCGTCTGGCCCGCTTCGGTATCACGGCTGTGTACGGCGGGGGTTTTTGCACCGTGACCGACCCGCGTTTCTTCTCCTATCGGCGCAGTCCCAATACTGGCCGCTTCGCATCACTGGTTTGGATCGAAAGACCGTCCAGCTGATCTGCGTCATTTTCCAAACGCTTGAAACTCTCGTAATCGCCCGCATCTACTATGGTATCTGGCAGGTTTCTTCATTCAGGAGTTTCCATCCCTCCGGCCTGCTCATAAGGAAGGTGACGAATGCGTATAGATAGATTAACCAGCAAGTTGCAATTGGCGTTGTCCGATGCTCAGTCATTGGCCGTTGGCCTCGATCATCCGGCCATCGAGCCTGCGCACTTGATGCAGGCATTGCTGGAACAGCAGGGCGGTTCGATCAAGCCGTTGCTGATGCAAGTCGGTTTCGATGTAAACAGCCTGCGTAAAGAGCTGACCAAAGAGCTCGATCAGCTGCCAAAAATTCAGAATCCGACTGGCGACGTAAACATGTCGCAGGATTTGGCACGTCTGTTGAACCAGGCGGATCGTCTGGCGCAGCAAAAAGGCGACCAGTACATCACCAGCGAAGTTGTATTGCTGGCGGCGATGGACGACAACAGCAAGCTGGGCAAGTTGTTGCTGGGTCAGGGCGTGAGCAAGAAAGCCCTGGAAAATGCCATCAACAACCTGCGTGGCGGCGAAGCGGTCAATGACCCGAACGTTGAAGAGTCACGCCAGGCGCTGGACAAGTACACCATTGACCTGACCAAGCGCGCCGAAGAGGGCAAGCTCGACCCGGTGATCGGTCGTGACGATGAAATTCGTCGCACCATTCAGGTCTTGCAGCGCCGTACCAAGAACAACCCGGTACTGATCGGTGAGCCTGGCGTGGGTAAAACCGCGATTGCCGAAGGTCTGGCACAACGGATCATCAATGGCGAAGTGCCTGACGGCCTCAAGGGCAAACGTCTGCTGTCCCTGGACATCGGTGCGCTGATTGCCGGTGCCAAGTTCCGCGGTGAGTTCGAGGAGCGCCTGAAAGCAGTGCTTAACGAGCTGTCGAAGCAGGAAGGGCAAGTCATCCTGTTTATCGACGAATTGCATGTCATGGTTGGCGCCGGTAAAGGCGAGGGTGCCATGGATGCGGGCAATATGCTCAAGCCTGCACTGGCTCGCGGTGAGTTGCACTGCGTGGGTGCGACCACGCTCAACGAGTACCGCCAATACATCGAGAAGGACGCAGCACTTGAGCGCCGCTTCCAGAAAGTACTGGTGGACGAGCCGAGCGAAGAAGACACCATTGCGATCCTGCGTGGCCTCAAAGAGCGTTATGAAGTTCACCACAAGGTAGCGATTACCGACGGTGCGATCATTGCGGCGGTCAAACTCAGCCATCGTTACATCACCGACCGGCAGTTGCCGGACAAGGCGATTGACCTGATGGACGAGGCTGCCAGCCGTATCCGCATGGAGATCGACTCCAAGCCTGAGGTACTGGACCGTCTTGAACGTCGCTTGATTCAACTGAAGGTTGAAGCCCAGGCGTTGAAGAAAGAAGAAGACGAGGCCGCGAAAAAACGCCTCGAGAAATTGCAGGAAGAAATCGAGCGTCACGAGCGCGAATATTCGGACCTCGAAGAGATCTGGACCTCGGAAAAAGCCGAAGTGCAGGGTTCTGCCCAGATCCAGCAGAAAATCGAGCAGGCGCGCCAGGAGCTTGAAGTGGCCCGCCGCAGCGGCAACCTCAACCGCATGGCCGAGTTGCAGTACGGGATCATCCCTGATCTGGAACGCAGCCTGCAGATGGTCGACGAGCACAGCGGCAAAACTGAAAACCAGTTGTTGCGCAGCAAAGTGACTGAAGAGGAAATCGCGGAAGTGGTATCGAAGTGGACGGGTATCCCGGTCTCCAAGATGCTCGAAGGCGAACGCGACAAGCTGATGAAAATGGAAAGCCTGTTGCATGAGCGCGTGATTGGCCAGGACGAGGCCGTAGTGGCTGTGTCCAACGCCGTGCGGCGTTCCCGTGCCGGCCTGAGTGACCCGAACCGTCCTAGCGGCTCGTTCATGTTCCTCGGCCCGACCGGTGTGGGTAAAACCGAGTTGTGCAAGGCGCTGGCCGAGTTCCTCTTTGATACTGAAGAGGCGATGGTGCGGATCGATATGTCCGAGTTCATGGAGAAACATTCCGTGGCTCGACTGATCGGTGCACCACCAGGCTATGTGGGCTACGAAGAAGGCGGTTATCTGACCGAAGCGGTACGGCGCAAGCCTTACTCGGTGATCCTGCTGGATGAAGTCGAGAAGGCTCACCCGGACGTGTTCAACGTGTTGCTGCAAGTGCTGGAAGACGGTCGCCTGACTGACAGCCACGGCCGTACCGTGGACTTCCGCAACACGGTGATCGTGATGACCTCCAACCTGGGCTCTGCACAGATCCAGGAGCTGGTGGGCGATCGCGAGGCACAGCGTGCAGCGGTGATGGATGCGGTCAGCACCCACTTCCGTCCGGAGTTCGTGAACCGGATCGACGAAGTGGTGATCTTCGAGCCTCTGGCCCGTGATCAGATTGCTGGCATCGCCGAAATCCAGTTGGGTCGTCTGCGCAGTCGTCTGGCTGAGCGTGACTTGAGCCTTGAGCTGAACCAGGATGCTCTGGACAAGCTGATTGCGGTTGGTTACGACCCGGTTTATGGCGCACGCCCTCTGAAACGTGCGATCCAGCGCTGGATCGAAAACCCGCTGGCACAACTGATCCTGTCCGGTCAGTTCTTGCCTGGCACCACCGTGACAGCCAGCGTGAAGGACGACGAAATCGTCTTCGCATAAGGTTTGAAAGCGGTGTTTTAACAGAGGCCTCGCTTTGCGAGGCCTTTTTTTTCTAGGGTGTTGATCTGTAAGGAAAACGCTTGTAATATGCGCCCCGCAGCAAGCAACCCGTAATAGCGACTTGGCCCAAACCGAGAAGCCCGCTGGAAGAGCTAAGTAATTGTCTTCTAACGAAAAATAAGGGTTGACAAGGCTTTTAAAGCTTGTAGAATAGCCGACCTCAGAGACGCCAACGCAGCGATGCGAAGAACTCGAAGAGTGTTGCTAAGCAGTAAGGCAACAACGTTACAAATTGAAATATGTAGTTCCGCGATAGCTCAGTTGGTAGAGCAAATGACTGTTAATCATTGGGTCCCTGGTTCGAGTCCAGGTCGTGGAGCCA